>NZ_JBKHKK010000013.1:0-122642 GCF_046546555.1 Pedobacter sp. JCM 36344 | reverse complement strand
TTATCAATATATTAATGGCTATCACTTTTGATTTGCCAAATAGGTCGTGAGAATGCTTTTCAAATAAAGCTCAGGTTTAGGCATGGTGATTATAGTACCTGGTTCCTTGTCTTGTGATTGTTTAATATAATTAGCTTTAATCTTCCCCCAATCTTTAGAATACAATTGAATGAACGTTTCTACAAACTGTTTATCGCTGTATTTTTTTGGGAGTTTGCTCAAAACATCCTCAATCTTTTGCTCTTTATTATGTAATACTGCCATGGTGCTCAATTTGCTTTTCGTGTCAAAAATACAAATATTGTTGGCCATATGTTAAGGGAATATTTTTTAATAATTATTATCTTAAATCCCTAATAAATCAAACCAGCTTCGGAAATCTCATCCGATTCATATACGTAAATACCCTTCAAATCAGTATGCGATAGATTGTCCATCGCTTTGGCAACCGTACTGGCCTCAATACTTCTGTATTTCTTTAAGCCTCCAATCAACAGCGGATTCACTAATTTACTAAGACTCTGCATTAATCCTTCTGCAAAACGGTGTTCTTTCCTGTCCCCAGTTAAGAGAGATGGCCTATAAATTACCAGGCTATAAAGTCCTGCCGTCTTAATATCTGCTTCCGTTTCCCCTTTCATTTTAATATAGAAATTTGAAGAGTTCTTGTTAGCACCAAGAGACGATATCAGGTGAAACTGATTAACACCATTTGCAACGGCAATTTCTGCAAGCTTCAATGGATAATCGTGATCAATTTTTCTGTAAATATTTAAATCAGGAGTTTTCCTTTTCGTAGATCCCAAGGCACAAAAAATGACATCACCAGTAATTTGATGGGCGTAATCATCCAGCTTATCAAAATCGACAGCAATCTGATTAAACTTCGGATGACTGTTATTTAGGGGAGTCCTCACCAAGGCTAGAACCTCGGAGTATTCTGAATCATTTAATAAGATAGCCAATAGGGCAGAACCGATAAGTCCTGATGCGCCCACTATGATTGCTTTTTTACTCATAATTGATTATATTGTTTCCCCAGATTTATTTAAACAGATGTCATTTAAACAATTCTGAACGACATCTGTTTACCGTTTACCAAAATATATAAGACATGCAAAACAAACAAGACGTTCACTGGATAGACAGTGAAAATATTAACATGGAGGAGTACTACATAGTAGAATACTGGGCAAACAAATTTGATGTTAAACCAGAAGTTCTAAAACAGGCTGTGAAAGCAATCGGATCTAAGGTTGACGGAGTCAGAAAGTACCTTAAAAAGTAGTTTTAGGTACTATTTCGCTCTGAACTAAACAGCATCTTACAAAATCTAGACACAACAAATTGAAATATATCCTATTAACTCTGTAGAGTTTAATATCTTTGTGGGGTGATTTAAATCACCAACTACTATGAGAAAAATATTTCTAACGATGTGCTTTTTAACGTCAGCAACCCTTTGTACTGTCGCACAGACAAACCTTAAAGCTGGAAGATGGACTGCCGCTTTAAGTCGTGAGGATGGACATAACATTCCAATTCAAATACTTGTAGAATCTCAAAATGGGAAACAAGCCATTTACATTATAAATGGTTCTGAGAAACTAAAAGCAGAGGGCCTCGAAATCGAAGGGGATTCACTAATTATTAGGATGCCTGTATTTGAATCTTACATCAAAGCCGAACTATCAAATAACAATAAGTTAAATGGAAAATGGGTAAAGGGCGGTTCTGATAAGGATTTAGTGGTTCCGTTCGAAGCCCATGCTATTGAAAGTGCTGAAAAAGCAGCTACAAATTTTGGTACACAGAAATCTACAAGCACCAACCTCACCGGGAAGTGGAAAATTGAATTAACAAAATCCGACCAAACCAAGCGGCCAGCAATTGGCAATCTGACTCAAAAAGGAAACTTATTATCAGGTTCTGTTCTTACTCCAACTGGCGATTACCGTTACATGGCTGGAGTAGTTGAAGGAGATTCGTTTACGCTATCTACATTTGATGGTATTCATGCGTTATTATTTGAGGGAGAGATCACTGATGGGAAGTTAACTGGTAACTTTTACAGTAGCCTATCCCCATCAGAAAGCTGGACTGCGGTAAGAGACGAGATGGTTACTTTGACGGCGCCAGTTACTACAGTTAAGGAAGGGAGTGATGGTAAGCTTGCGTTTACTTACCTGGATCTTGATGGGAAGAAAGTCTCACTGCAAAGCGATCGATATAAAAACAAAGTTGTCATTATTCAATTAATGGGCTCATGGTGCCCGAATTGCATGGATGAAATGGCCTTTTTAAGTAATTACTACAGCAAGAATAAGGGCCGAGGAGTGGAAGTCATCGCCTTGGCTTATGAGTTGACTACAGATGTAGAAAGGTCTCGCAAAAGCCTTCAAAAATTTCAAAAGCAATTCAAGGTCGAATATCCAATTCTGAATACAGGCGTTAAAGTCGGTGATATCGATAGAACACAAAAAACCTTACCACAGCTTACTGAAATAAAAGTATTTCCTACCACAATTATCCTCGATAAGGATGGGGTTATACAGGAAATCAACACCTCTTTCTACGGCCCAGGTACCGGAGCGTATTATACAGCTTACAAGAACAAATTTGAAAAAATAGTGAACAATTTATTGGATGGAAAATAATTGGAAAGAGTTAAATTATTTTTGACGTGATGGGTTACCTTTTTTACTAACTGGTATTAACCCATGAAACTTTGTCAAATCATAAAAACAAAACAATATGAAAAATCTATTTAAATTCGGCTTTTTAGCTTTAGCAATTTCTTTATCTGTTGCTGCTTGTTCATCTGAGAAAACTGCTGATACAACTGATTCAACAATGACTGATTCAACAATGACTGACACAAGTATGTCAAAGATGGATACAATGATGACTGATTCTACAATGGCTGATACAACAAAAATGTAATCTAGCCTCTACTAGTTAATTAAACGCCTGTTCTTCTTATAGCACAGGCGTTTTTTATTTCCACTAATTCTAGCCAAATGAGTAAATAAGAACCCAGTTCCGAGATCATTTAAAAACACTGATGACTGCCAGGATTTTGGAGATATAAAAGGATTTGTTAAGGGCGACACGCTAATCATCTAATCCCTTACCTGCTAGTATTTTTGGAATAAACTTTTCGATCCTTGTTATTCTTGTTTTGGGTTGCTTGGCAGCTGAGAAATAGAGTAAGTATCCTTTTTGACGACCAGGCGTTAGTTCCCCGAAAGCGGTTTCTAAACTTACATCTTCATCCAGCTTAATTTGAAATTCTTGCGGGAAGGCCATCTCAGAGGTAGTTTTAAAGCTTACTTTCAAACCTGACTTTTCAATTTGAACCGCCTCATAGATATAAGATTTAATGGTAGCTTCCATCTCTAAAATCTGAGACAGATCGCCGAATCGGATTTGGCGTGCTCCTTGTACATTCGCTGTTTGCTGGATTAAAATATTTTTTGAATCATTTAATAGGGCTCCTTTAAAAAACAAAAGCGCGCAATAGTCTTTAAACGCGTGTATCAGAACGATGTTGCTCGTTCCAAAAGAGTAGCATGGTTTTCCCCATTTTATTTCTTCTGCAAGGTTGCAGTCAAGAACAATTTTCCTTAGTGCAGTCATTTCCTTTCCCCACTTTTTGGATTTGTTTAAAAAGACTTCAGCATTGTATTCCATTTTTCGAAGATAAGAACTAAAGATAGCTAAAGAACAGCTAACACCTATCATGGATTATATCGATATGGGAATTTACTAGGGTTATTATCTCACAATGTGGACGCTGCGTGATGAATTCTAAAGCGGAAAAAGAAGGAAGAGTCATCTAGCCTGTGTAACCAGAATGCGGGGATAAATGGAAGCTTGTAGGCTTGCATTAATTCAGTTCCGCAACTGCAATATCCGATTACGCAAAGCTACTCTTACACCTTCCAGTGGAATATTTAGTATTGCGGCTGCCTCAGATTCAGAAAGACCTTTAGAGTAAATCAAATCCAGAACTTCTGGTAACTCTGTTTTATCTTCATCTTTCTTATTAACTGGCGATTTTTTGGTCTTTAAATGCTTCATGGCCGTGTTTCTGGCCACGATCGATAAGCTGGTAAATAGCAATGTGTAGTCTTTGCAGCCCGAATCGAATTGGTGCCAAATAGTAGAAAAAGTATCCTCTAATACCTCTGCTGCAGCTTTAGGATCGGGGATTATACCTGAGATAATTCCAAACAAGGCCGATGAATGTAAAGTGTAAACCGCTCTGAAGGCTTCTTTATCTTTTGCTCGAAGGCCGTTTATTAGGTTCATAGGTCATTCGGTGATATGAAATTATTCTTTAGGCTACCGGGGGAAGTATGTGCTGACATTCATATTTATGCATTCATTAACCTACATGCAAAACTCAAGCCGAGTTCTGAGTTATTTACATTCCCACTTATTTTATTCTCAGTAATTCTCAATTCTTAAACAAAATTGATTCAATGATGTTCAATTCAAAAAAAGGAACGTTATGAAAATCGAAAAATTATTGAAATCAGCAACACTCCATAGGTCATCAGGAACCGGACCAGCAGCATTTGCATTAATTGCAGGACTGGCAATAGGTGCGGCATTGGGTGTGTTATTCGCGCCTGATAATGGAGGAGACCTACGTAAAAAAATGTTAGATGGCGCAAAAAAGCTCGCAGGTTTCGAAGAAGAAGTTGAGGAGATAGAAGAACCTGACGTTTCTCAGCCGATCGCTAAAAAGCTAAAATCAGATATCAAATCGCTGATTCATGAAGCACATGTTTCTGCAACCACAGCTTCAACAGCTGAATAAGATTACTTTCGATGCTATTTCTTGTTAGGGTCAACTAAGGCTAAAAGAATGCTGGGAAGGGTTTTGTAAGCATAAAGGTACCCATTATGCTTACAAACCTCTTGTTAGCCCTTACTGAGCTTCTTCTAAGCAACGTCTATTTAGGCATTGTTTTTTATCATTTTCTGGATAGAAAATGTCCGATATCCATACAAACGCCGGACATTCGCGGACATTTCAGTTGAGAATTAGTTAATTGAGCTTTTGAGCCGTACCTTTAAATTACCGATAGCAACTGCCAATAACAATCTAGCTAAAGGTTGAAAAAGCTGATCACTATCGTCGTCGACTCCAGCATAACTAGTCTCGGTCGTGAAGAATCAGTAAAAAATAGAAATAATGGGAAAGTATAAAAATGGTATCAATGGTGCATTTTCTGGAAAGATAGGAAATATAGTAGGAGCAAGTTCACATGGAGTGGATTACATTAGAAGTGTGCCCGACTTCAGGATCGATAAGCCCACACCGGCACAGCAAAAACATCGAGCTAAATTTGGAATAGTCAGTTCTTGGTTCAAACCTTTAAAGTCTGTGATTGAAATTGGTTTGCAACACAAAAAAGATGCTAAAACATCGATGAATTTCGCAATTAGTTTGAACTTTAATTGTGCTGTAGTCGTTGAGGGACAGGATCCTACAATAGATTTTCCGAAGGTGATCTTAAGTATTGGCGAATTGTTCATTTCAGTTGTGAGCGAATTCACAAGCACTGTTAAACAGAGAGTGCTTGTTGAATGGATTGATGCAAATGCCTCTTTATAAATAACCCGGATGATAAGGCAACCTTCGTGATTTACAACGAGCAGAAAAAGAAGTACCTAACATTTCCCGAAATTGCTGTAAGAGCGGATAAGCAGGTAATACTACAATTTCCAGCCTCCTTTTCCGGCAGTCGTATACACTGCTGGATGCAATACGTTAGTGTAAAAGGCGACCAAGTTAGCTCAACGGTCTATGTTGGTGAAATAGAAGTATTGTAACTCCTTATTTTTTGATAGAACGAAATACGCCTGTAGACCAAAGCGCGCCTAGTATCAATATAGGTTGAAAAAATAACCTGATCAAACGCGCCTTATCAGAGTTTAGTCCGAAGGCATCAGTATGATTCAAATACTGGGCAATGTTTCCTGGAAAGATTAGAATGTAAAATATGGCCAATGCAATTCCTATTTTTGCCCTTTGATCTTTCCAGAACAGCATTGCGAGCCCTAATGAGATCTCCACGATTCCAGATAACAAAACCACCAGGTCTTTATCAAGGGGGATCCAGTTTGGTACCTGCGCCTGGAATTCCGATCTGTTCAAAGTGAGATGACCAATCCCTGCGAAGATCATAAATAGACCAAGTATTATTCTGATCACTTTTTGGAATGTAGTAGTTTCAGTAGCAGCCATTTTGGGTTATATGCATCTAAGATAGAGATTTATGATTTAAAACACTTTTTTGTACTTTACGGGTTACTTATATAACAATATGGCTTCAGGTTTTTTCGCGATTTTAGATGATATAGCTGCTCTAATGGATGATGTAGCGGTAACGGCAAAACTGGCGACCAGGAAAACTGCCGGAATCCTGGCCGATGACCTTGCTGTGAACGCAGAGAAAGCTACTGGTTTTTTGTCTTCACGTGAGCTGCCGGTTCTTTTCGCAATTACCAAAGGCTCCTTGATTAATAAGCTAATCATCGTGCCGATCGCCCTATTGCTCAACGTGTTTTTTCCTGTTGCCATTAAATTTATATTAATTCTTGGCGGATTTTACCTTGCTTTTGAGGGAGTAGAGAAAATCGTCGAGTACTTATTTCATCGTCAAAAAAAAGGGCATGAAGTCGTGGCTGAGATTGAGGAAGATCCGTTAGAAGCGGAGAAAGTAAAGGTGAAGTCAGCAGTTGTTACCGACTTCATACTTTCTGTTGAAATTGTGATCATCGCCCTGGGAACCGTCCTTGATGAATCCATAACTATTCAAATCATCACGGTGTCTGTCGTTGCGATGCTTGCAACAATTGGTGTTTACGGCATTGTGGCGCTGATCGTAAGGATGGATGATGCTGGCTATAAGCTGATCAAAAGTTCCAATGACAAAGGGTTTTTAGGAGGCTTAGGTCAGTTGTTGGTGAAGTCATTGCCATTGATCATCAGGATATTAAGCGTGGGTGGTACGATTGCGCTGATCTTGGTTTCGGGTGGCATTTTTGTCCATAATATAGATTATTTCCATCATTTCTTACCAAATATTCCATCAATTGTTAAAGAGTTTGGCTTGGGTTTAGTTGCGGGTTTAATAGCTGTTGGACTTTTTACTCTGGGGCAAAAGATTTTCAAAAAAAAAGCAGCACATTAGGTAGCATACGTTATCCCATTCCTCTAAAAACTTAAAAAACAATTTGTTTGTTTCCTGCCACAAGGTTACCTTTTCCTTTATATTGTATCAACCACTATGAAGGCAATAGTGGACAAAGTATCTAAAACATTCAATGCGTTTCCGTTTTCCATTGTCGCTTACATTATATCTTTGGTACCATGGGCTATTATTTACATTGCCTTAATCAGAATAAACTTAGATCCTGCTCCCAAAGGCATTAAAGACTTTAGAGGTGAATTTTTAACAATAGGGGTAATATTTGCGCTCTTGTTGGCTGGGGTTTTGGTAATTATAACAAGTTTAAACCTCATATTTCAAAAGAGTAAATCCTTTTATACCAAGCTACTTGCCGTGATCATCATTGGAAACTTAGTTTTATATAGCGTTGGGATGATTGTATAGCGCTATATTGCAGGTCTACCCACCTTGTGCCCAATTGCTCTGTGTAAATTGCCTTTAACTATAGCACCCAATTTCCCACCAATGAATATCAATTATTGCTACAACCTTACTCGATGCTTTCATTATATTAAAATTAGTGTTTGATCGCCACATGCGATTAACATTCCAATTCTAGTAAGAACAGCTTAATAAGCTAAATAATACCCTACCAAAATGAAAAGGTTATTTGCATTTTAGTAGGGTAGACTGTTAAAAGACTTTTAACGATTAGCCTTTTAACATTTTCAATAATTCTCGTGCCGCCTCTGCAGATGAACCAGGGTTCTGTCCCGTAATCAATAAGCCGTCTTTGAGTACATATGATCCCCAATCGGCTCCTTTACTGTACTTTCCACCCAGCTTTTTTAATTCATCTTCTACCAAGAATGGAACGACATTAGTTAGCTTGACAGCTTCTTCTTCAGTATTCGAGAAACCGGTTACTTCTTTACCTTCCACCAGCGGTGTACCATCAGCTTTTTTAGTTTTGATCAACACACCCGGAGCATGACAAACAAGGGCCAATGGTTTTTTGTCGTTGTAGAATGTTTCAATTAGTTTGATAGAATCAGCATCATTGGCTAAGTCCCATAGCGGTCCGTGGCCACCCGGATAGAACACAGCATCATAATCAGCGGCATTCAGTTCACCCAACTTGTGCGTGTGTGCTAATTTATTTTGAAGTTCTTCATCTTTGTCGAAACGATGAGTAGCGTCTGTTTGAAAATCAGGCTGTTCACTTTTAGGATCTATCGGAGGTTGTCCGCCTTTTGGTGATGCCAAGTCAGTTTCCACTCCTGCATCCGCCAGCACATAATAGGGAGCTGCGAATTCTTCTATCCAAAAACCTGTTTTTTCGCCGGTGTTACCCAGTTCACTGTGTGATGTCAATACGATTAATACTTTCATTGTTACCTATTTTAATTAAATTTTTACGATCATTTTTCCTTCGTTTTTACCGCTAAACAAATCGATAAACGTTTGAGATGTGTTTTTAAAGCCTTCGACAATGGTTTCAGCATAAGTTAATTTACCCGCCTTGTACCAAGCTAACAACTGGGCTATAGCTTCAGGAAACTCCTTCGCATGATCAGAAACGATGAAGCCCTGCATTAGCACACTGTTTTTCACTAGTATCGGCTGCAAACGCGGGCCTTTAGCTTCTGCTGTGTTGTTGTAAAGAGAGATAGCGCCGCAAACTGGTACACGGGCATATTTATTCAGATGTGTCATTACTGCATCGGAAATCTCGCCGCCAACGTTATCAAAGTAGATATCTACTCCATTTGGACAGCTTTTGCCGATTGCATCAGCCATATTGGTAGTTGTTTTGTAGTTAATGGCATCATCGAAGCCAAACTTTGATTTTAGTAGCGCAACTTTTTCGTCGGTGCCAGCTATTCCAACTACGTGGCAGCCCATAATCTTACCAATTTGGCCAACAATACTACCTACGGCACCAGCAGCCCCAGATACGACAATAGTTTCACCTTCTTTCGGTTTCCCGATTTGGGTCAGGCCTATTTGGGCTGTCAAGCCTGTCATTCCCAAAAGTCCAAGGTAGGCGCTTAAGGGCGCAGCATTAGGATTAACCTTTGAAAGCCCTTTCCCGTTCGATAGCTGGTTTTCTTTCCATGGTAGTTGGCCTGCTACGAAATCACCGGCCTCGAAATCAGGATGATGAGATGTGGTAACTTTGGCAATTATCAAGGACTGTATAGGCTTATTTAACTCAAAAGAAGGTACATAAGATTTTACATCACTCATCCTGCCTCTCAGGTAAGGATCTACCGAAATGTATAAGGTCTGCAAAAGCACTTCTCCATCCGCGGGTTCTGGTATGTTTTCTTCAATGATTTTAAAGTCGGTTAGTTGGGGGAGACCCACTGGTCTGTTATTTAATAAGATTACTTTGTTCATGACTTAATTTTTAAACTTTCTTTCTTGGCTTATAAATGTTTTCTTCCAGGTCGGTTGCTCTTTAAACACAGAGTTGTGGCAAAGGTTTCCCTTACCCTGGGTAGTCAAGTTATTATAACAAACAGGAGACAAAGCCAACCCATAGCTGGGAAAATTCCATATAAATGCGTAACAACGGTGATTTTACTTTAATATATAGATGTTTATCTTCGAAAACATTAGTCAAAATGTTACACTAAATCCTAAATAGAGAGCATTCTAGAAATTTACAGTACTCGTTGATATCTATTCTTAAAATCCAATATCGAAGAGGCATACCGCTTCTGCTGTAGCCTGGGATAACTAAATCAGAAAATATATGTTACTTATAGTTATTATTATAATCTAAAAAGCCGAACGTGGCATCTTGCTTGCAATCGACTGTACAACTGAAGGTTTTATTCACCATATTCCAATCTTAGAGCGACAGACTGTCATTTATTTAGATCTTCATTCACATTTTTTAAAAATTACCTATAATGAAAAAAACATTTACCTCTAATGGGGTTAACAATTCTGTGCGCCAACCTCAGCGCTATCTTAAACTGCTTACAATCATCATTTCTTCAATGGTGGTTCTTACTTCATTCGTGATCGGATGTAAGAAAGACGATTTTAAAGGTGAAGTATTTGGCGATTGTCCGGTGGTCGTCTCTACAGATCCCATGGATAAAGCTGTAGATGTAGTAGTCAATAAGCTGATTTCCATAACGTTTAACACGGATATGGACGCGACTACGATAAACAGTACTACGCTAATCATAAAGCAGGGAGCAAATCTAATTTCTGGTAAAGTAGAGAGTACTGACAACCCAAAAACGTTTACATTTAAACCTGATATGGCTTTATCGCCGTTTGTCGTTTATAATGGAACTGTTACTACGGGTGCGAAAGATCTTTTCCATACTGCCATGGTAGCAGATTATTTATGGAGTTTTACTACGATTCCAAATGTCACGTTAAGTGTTCTCCCAGTTTTGGGTGGTACAACTACAGGTGCTGGATCGTTTGCTCAAGGATCTACAACCACAGTAACCGCAGCGCCTAACACAGGTTTTACCTTCACAAGTTGGACAGAAAACGGAACAGTAGTCTCTACGAGTTCTAGCTATCAATTTACAATGGCTGGTAACAGGGCATTAGTTGCCAACTTTACTGCGATACCTGCAGGGAGTGTTGCAGTTTTACTATCTTCAAATCCAACTGCGGGTGGTACCAATAGTGGGTCAGGTGCTTACGCAATCGGTTCAACAGTTACCATTGCGTCAGTAGCTAATGCAGGTTTTACGTTTGTAAGTTGGACAGAAAATGGTACAATCGTTTCACCCAGTTCAAGTTATTCGTTTGTGATTGCGAGCAACAGAAATTTTGTTGCCAACTATAAGGCAGTTCCGTCATCGCAATTTGCTGTAGTCTTAACTTCAAATCCAACTGCAGGTGGAACTACAGATGGAGAGGGCTCTTATGCTTCAGGTACTTCGGTAACCATCACAGCTGCCCAGAACACAGGCTATACTTTTGCGAATTGGACTGATAAAATTAGCGGAGTAGTTGTCTCGACAAGTCCTAAATATTTATTTGCACTGACTACAAATAGAAGTTTCGTTGCGAATTTTGTGATCAATACCTACTTGTTAAATGTAACGGCGGTTAATGGCGTTGTGGTAAAAAATCCAAATCAACCGACTTATAATCATGGTACTCAAGTTTTGCTTACAGCAACCGCGAATCCTGGTTATGTATTTAGTTCTTGGTCTGGAAATGCTTCAGGATCTGCTAATCCACTTACTGTCATTATGAATGATGATAAGAATATAACAGCTAATTTTACGCTGATTCCGCCACCATCTATACTAGGTAGTGCAGCTTTATTTGGAGCCTTCGGAGGTAACAAAGGTATAACCAATGATGGATTATTTACGGTTATCAATAATGGCAGCATTGGTACGACGGCGGCTTCATCCTTAATCACCGGATTTCATGATGGAACAACAAATGATGTCTATACGGAAACCCCTCTTAATAAAGGTAATGTAACCGGAAGAATCTATACTGCTCCACCAGCTCCTGGAGATGCAACTTCATTTGCTATTGCTCAGCAGGCATTACTCGACGCTAGGAAAGCCTATGATGCAATTTCACCCGCTTCGAAACCAGGAGGAATTGATCCAGGTGCAGGAGAGCTAGGTGGGTTAACGTTGGCACCTGGTGTTTACAAATCTGCCAGTGGTACGTTTAAAATTACCAATGGTACGCTTACACTTGATGCTAAAGGTGATCCGAACGCAGAGTGGGTCTTCCAAACAGCCGCGAGTCTTACCGTAGGTATTGCTGGTCCGGCAGGTGCTAGAAGTGTAGTCATTATCAATGGTGGTTTTGCCAAGAATGTGTACTGGTATGTAGGAAGCGCAGCTACGATAAACGGAGCTGGAGGTGGAGTAATGACTGGTACAATCATTTCTACTGCTGGCGTAACTTTCTCTACTGTTGGAAATGTTGTTCAAACAGTTCTAAACGGAAGAGCACTTTCATTAGTGGCATCGGTAACTATGGTTAACACAACTATTAATGTGCCTCAATAAGCTAATCATCTAAATTGAATTATTTTAAAAAGAAAAATTTAACCATGAATAATATCATAAAAACACTTATCAGCTTCGGCTTGATGATGCTGCTCATACAAGTTAATACCAAGGCACAAACAGTGCAACCAAAGTGGTGGTTCGGTGTATCGGGTGCAGCGAATGCAAATTTCTACGATGGTACTACACAGCGATTAAACGATAATTTGATTGTACCAACGGCTTTTCACAAAGGGAAAGGAATACGTCCATTTGGTTCAGTTTTAATGGAGTATCGTCCTAACCAAACCTGGGGAGGGGCTTTAAACATCGGCTATGATGGGCGTGGAGGAAAATTTGATGACAAAGTAGCTCCATGTAATTGTCCTACTACTTTGAACACAAATTTAAGTTACCTAACGGTAGAGCCAACCTTGCGCTTAAACCCATGGCAAAGTGGCTTTTATATCTTTGCCGGGCCAAGATTCGGTGTGAATTTAAAAAAGAATTTTTCGCATACCCAATTAAAACAGCCAAATACAGATGCCGAGTTTAGTGAGGTACGTAAATATCTATTCTCTGGCCAGGTTGGAGTGGGATATGATATTCCAATGTCATCTGAAAGCAGCACCACAAAGTTTGTAATTTCGCCCTTTGTTTCTTTCCATCCATATTTTGGACAAGACGTAAGAAACATTGAAAGTTGGTCTAATACTACAATAAGGGCAGGTATTGCTCTTAAATTTGGAAGTGGTAAAAAAGTAGTAGAGGTTGTAGCTCCTCCAGTAGTCCCCGTGGATGTAAGTTTCAGTGTTCAAGCCCCGGGTCCACTTTTATCAAAGCGTGTGGTTAGTGAAACATTACCGTTGCTAAATTATGTTTTCTTTGATCAAGGTTCAAGCCAAATTCCTAACCGCTATACCAGTTTATCAACTTCGCAGGCTGATGGATTTAAAGAAGTACAATTACAAGAGGAAGAAACATCAAATAGTAACGGTCGTTCTGCCAGACAATTAAACGTTTATTATAATGTCCTTAATATATTGGGAGATCGTATGCGTGCAGACCAAAGCATTCAAATTACTTTAAGTGGTGCCTCACTAGCTGGACCAAATGAAGGAAAAGCGTTTGCAACTTCAATTAAAGATTATTTGGTAAATATTTTTGGAATAAGTGAAAATAGGATTGCAACCAATGGTCGTACCAAACCTATACATCCATCAGAGCAGCCAGGTGGCAAGAAAGAGCTCAACTTACTTAGACAAGGTGATCGTAGGGTCGATATCCAAAGCTCATCTAATACCCTTATGATGGAAGTTGGGGGCGGCATGATGATGCCAGTAAAAATCAATGCTACTCAATCAGATTCAATGGCAGATCAAGTAGTATTCAAAGTAGATAAGGCAAGTGAAATATTAACATCATACACTATTGATTTAACTGATCAAAGCGGTATGACTAAACAGTACGGGCCATTTACTAGAGGTCAAGAGCGTATTTCTGGTAAAACCATTTTAGGAAGCGATAAAGTTGGCGACTATAAAGTGGTGATGGTTGGAACAGCAAAAGATGGTTCAACAATTAGAAAGGAAAGTACGCTTCATTTAGCAATTCAAGATGAGAAAGTTGAAAATGGTTTACGTTACAGTGTGTTGTTTAATTTTAACGAATCCAATTCTATAGCAGCTTATGATCAATTTCTGAGAAATATTGTTAGCCCTTTAATTATGGATGGGTCAACAGTTATTATTCACGGTCATACTGATATTATTGGATCTGAAGCGTATAACTTTAAGTTATCTCAAAATAGGGCAGAACATGCGAAGCAAATTATTGCCGATGCGTTGGCAAGTAGTGGAAAAGGCAATGTCAAGTTTGAGGCTTATGGCTTCGGAGAAGCATTGGATAAAGCTCCTTTTGATAACAATAGACCAGAAGAACGTTTCTATAATAGAACTGTAATTATAGATATTAATCCCGGAAAGTAATATCTATTTCCATTTGTAAAAAAAGGGTGTCGACTTGCGTTGGCGCCCTTTTTTGCATTGCATCGTGTTCCCAAAAGATGCATCAGCAGCCAGATTGCTTTAGGCAGATTGAACAATTGTTGTTAAGAAAAAAGAACACATCTACTCTATTTTGGCCAATCCCAGGTGCTCAAGTCATCGCTCCAGGCTATGCCGATAGATGCGTTTTTATCAAAATCTCCTTCCTCTTCCGTTTTAGGGCCTGAAGCGTGGAAAAACATTACATATTTTCCAAAGCGCTTATTCTTCTTAAGGTTAATTACCGTTCCTGCGGTAATTCTGCCTTTGGCCCAAGACCAGTTGTTTTGTCCGAGGGTAATCAACGGCCCCCAGTCTTGCCAAGTTTTTAAATCTTTGGACTTCTTGATCCCAATGCCGTTTTTAAGAGAATGAATCAAAACATATTCCTTATTCTCGTAAAGTACACAAGCATTTTCTCCGGATTCTGTGTAGCCAAAGAAGTTCCATTTCCGTAAATCATAACTGTAGGACATGCTTACGCCATTTTGCTTATAAAAGCACCACCATTTGCCAGGTTCGCTTTCATCTTCCAATAAATATGGATCAATCATTCTTCCCATGTCATTAAAGGAAACTATGGGACCTTTAACTTTCATGATTTCTGGAGTACTCCAATGTTCTAAATCTTTGCTGCGGATTAAATATATGCGGGCATCTCCAGTTCCAAACCGAGGCATTTCACCTACCTTATAATTGGGGCGAGGGTAGGTTTGTAAACATAAAACCCATTCATTATTAAACCTTACGACGTTCCCTGGACTTGAAAAATCCAAAGTCATATCTCGTGGCGTAATGATTTTAAGAGCTGACCAGTTTTTCAAGTCTTTGGATTTACGCATGGCGGTGTAAGAGTATACATGACCTTCTTCGGTACGTATCAAGGTGAAAAACAGATACATCGTATTGTTGTGGTATAAAACTGCCGGGTCACGGAAAGCTGTTTTCTCATCACCCTTAAAAATAATAGGAGATTTGAGGTTTTTTAAGATTGTTCTTTGAGGATAACAAAGTGTACAGCCCAATAATAACAGTATAAAAAACAGATACTTTAAAGGTTTATTCATGTGAAAACTTAATAGGTAATGCAATTTGAAGATTTATTGGCTAATATCCAATTCGAATTGGATTGGTCGCATTGTCAACATGCCGTCTGTATCACTAATATAGCTTCGATGTTGATTTTATTATTCATCTTAATTTGCAATAGCCTACAAAGTCTGTTTATCGTTCCGCATTTTTCCATACTTTTAAGTGAAAATACTTCTAAAATATAATGGCAGAAGAAGGATACGAGGAGATGCATTTTCAATTTTAAAGTGACGTCACCGAAGAAGAAAAGGTCGAGACTATGTTGGCTATAGAAAGATATTTGCCCTTATTTTGGTAACCAGACACTTTTATATCGTGACTGGCGGTATGTTTTTGATCCTCGAATCTGGGATCTATCTCGAAAATAGGTTTGCGATTTACAAGTTTTTTCCCTAGATTCGTAGAAGACAGGGTAACTTGTCTACACAAGACACCAAATGATTATTGTATGAACCGGAGGCTTATTTACTTAATGCTGTCGTTGCTAGTTGTTGTATACATTATACAATCATGTAATAATTCGCCTACTCCTCAAAATGCAGAAGAAGAATTGCCTGATAGCATCAGCTATAATTACCATGTAAGGCCAATCCTTTCCGATAAATGTTTTACCTGCCACGGACCGGATGCCAATAAAAGGGAAGCGGGATTAAGATTAGATCTTCCTGAGGAAGCCTTTAAAGCATTAAAGGATAATCCATCCGCCCATGCGCTAGTCCCTTTCAAACCTTCGACATCTGAGGTTTTTCTTAGGATCTCATCGAAAGATTCTGCTGTAATGATGCCTCCAAAATCTTCAAACCTAAAATTAACCACTTACGAGATCGCTTTGCTTGAAAAATGGATTAAACAAGGTGCCAAATATGAAAAGCACTGGGCTTTTGTACCTCCTGTTTCACCGCCAATACCAAAGGTTATAAAGGCTGACTGGGCAAAAAACGAGATCGATTATTTCGTTCTTAAAATGCTGGAGCAGAAACATCTGGAGCCTAATAAAGAGGCAGATAAAGAAAGATTATTGAAACGATTAAGCTTTGATCTAACGGGGCTGCCGCCAAGTATCCCGATGATGGATCAATTCCTGGCAGATAACAGCAGCAAAGCATATGATAAAATAATTGACCAATTACTGCAAAGTCCTGCGTACGGTGAAAAAATGACCCTTCATTGGTTAGATATTGCTCGCTTTGCTGATTCTCATGGTTACCAGGACGATAATTACCGTTCTCAATGGCCTTGGCGCGACTGGGTAATTCATGCCTTCAATGAGAATATGCCCTATGATCAGTTTATAAGCTGGCAACTTGCCGGTGATCTTATGCCAAATTCCACTAAAGAACAATTACTGGCAACTGGTTTCAATCGGAACCATAAGATTACAGAAGAGGGTGGTGTTGTCGATGAAGAATATAGGGTTGAATATGTAACCGATCGTACCAATACATTTGGAAAGGCCATTATTGGCGTAACATTAGAGTGCGCTCATTGTCACGATCATAAATACGACCCTTTCTCTCAAAAAGAATATTACCAGGTGTTTGCATTTTTTAACAACGTAAAAGAAGTAGGAATTGAAGGCGTTGTTGGAGGCCCGGAAACCTATGCCAAGAAACCACTGATGGTGATCAGTAATGATGACGTGAAAAACATCCTAAGCTTTGTAAATAAGCAGGACACTAGCAGATTAATTGTTTCAGTTATGGGTGATCAGGATACCCTGAGAAAAACCTATGTACTTAATAGGGGTGGTTACGATGCCCATGGTGAAGAAGTCACAGCAGGTACTCCTAAAGCACTGTTAAGTTTTAGTGACAAATATCCTAAGAACAGACTTGGGCTAAGCCAGTGGCTTTTTGATAAACAAAATCCGCTTACTGCAAGGGTTTTTGTTAACCAGATCTGGCAGGAGATATTTGGTAGAGGAATAGTAAAAACCTCTGGTGATTTTGGAATGCAGGGCGAACTGCCAAGCCATCCTGATTTGCTGGATTGGCTTGCGGTTGATTTTATGAAACACAATTGGGATATAAAACGCCTAATGAAACAAATTGTTAGTTCTGCCACCTATCGTCAGTCAGCCGTTGTTACCCCAGAAATGCTCAAGGCTGATCCAGATAACGTATTTATGGCTAGATCTTCCCGATATCGTGTGCCTGCAGAGATCGTTAAAGATGTGGTGCTGGCCAGCAGTGGTTTACTCGATAGAACCATAGGTGGGCCCAGTGTTAAGGCATATCAACCGGCGGGTTTATGGGAAGGTGCAACATCTGGCCGTGGTCAGCTTGCTACTTACATTCAGGATCATGGCACAAGTCTCTACCGCAGGGGAATGTACAATTTTATCAAACGCACAGTACCGCCACCTAATATGGGAATATTTGATGCAAGCAACAGAGATCAGTGTGAGGTTAGAAGAAACAAGACCAACACGCCGCTTCAGGCATTGGTGATGCTTAATGATCCTACAGTTTTGGAGGCTTCTCGTGTACTTGCAGGAAATTTATTAGAAGAAAAGGGAACAACTGATGCCATGCTTTCTAAAGCTTTTCGACTGATTGTTTGTCGCACGCCAAGCGATAAGGAAAAGCAAGTACTTAATGCCTATTATGCAGATCAGCTAAAAGTATATTCAAAAAATCAGCAGGATGCCGCTAAGGTGATTGCCGTTGGCGAATATCCTATGAATGAAATGGTGAACAAAATAAATTTGGCTGCTATGATGGAGGTCGTTACGGCTATATATAACCTGGAAGAAACCATTACAAGATCTTAACTATGGAGAAGGATTTTTTAGAACACGGGTTAAACTTTAATAGGAGGCGCTTTTTATCAAAGTTAAGTCTTGGCCTTGGTAGCGTAGCGCTCGGCTCATTGCTGATTCCTGATTTGTTTACAGCGGCAATGGATGAGGCCGGCTTGCCGCCTGGAATTCCTGATTTTGCACCCAAAGCCAAGCGCGTTATTTACCTTTTCCAAAACGGCGCACCCTCACAACTGGAGAGCTTTGATTATAAGCCAAAGCTAAGAGAAATGATGGGACAGGAGCTACCGGCATCTGTAAGAGCCGGTCAGCGATTAACTGGCATGACAGCCAATCAGGCATCGTTTCCATTGGTCGGGTCATTTTACGATTTTAAACAATATGGACAGTCAAGAGCATTTATAAGTGACCTCTTTCCGCATACCGCAAAAGTAGTAGATGACATTTGCATCATCCGTTCTATGCACACTGAGGCAATTAATCATGATCCCGCATTAACATTCTTTCAAACAGGAGCACAACAGGGCAACAGGCCAAGTATGGGCGCATGGTTAAGCTACGGTCTTGGTAGCGAGAATAAAAATTTACCGGCCTTTACGGTGTTGTTATCTCGCGGTAAAGGTAACGGTCAGGGTGTTTATTCCAAACTATGGACCAACGGATTTCTAGATTCCACGCATCAGGGTGTACAGTTCAGTGCTGGTGAGGATCCCGTATTGTATCTTAAAGATCCCGACGGGCTAAACCGTTTTGAACGCAGGAAGATGCTAGATAAGCTGGCAGAAATGAACTCGATATCGTACAAGGAGTTTGGTGATCCTGAAATAAACGCCAAAGTACAGCAGTATGAAATGGCTTACAGAATGCAGACAGCTGTTCCGGAAATTACAGACGTTTCCAAAGAACCGGATGATATTATAAAAATGTACGGGTCAGACTGCCTTGTGCCTGGAACTTTTTCCGCAAACTGTCTTCTAGCCCGTAAACTCAGTGAAAACGGTGTCCGTTTTGTTCAACTCTATCACCAGGGCTGGGATCAGCACGGTAATTTACCTAATGAAATGGCCGGACAAGCTAAAGATGTTGATCAGGCCTCGGCTGCATTGATAACCGACTTAAAGCAGAGGGGGTTATTAGACGAAACTTTAGTTATCTGGGGAGGAGAGTTTGGAAGAACCAATTATAGTCAGGGAGCCATGACTAAAGAAAATTATGGACGTGATCATCATCCCCGTTGTTTCAGTATTTGGATGGCCGGGGGGGGGATTAAACCCGGAGTATATGGTGAAACCGATGAATTCGGTTACAATATAATCAAAGATCCTGTACATGTACACGATTTTCAGGCTACTGTATTACACCAGTTGGGGTTAAACCACGAAAAACTGATTTTTAAACATTTAGGACGCCGATATAGATTAACTGATGTATCTGGAAAAGTAATAAAGGACATTATTGCATAATATGGAAAGAAGAACTTTTATCAAAAGCGCTACTGTTGTTTCGGCAAGCTTTTTTATTGCTAAAGACATGCTGGCAAAGCCGAAAGGACCAGTCTACGGGCACAATAAAATGCAATACAGTATGGATACTAAATGGGGCCAGTTGAATCCCTCTGTTAATCCTGTAAATGATTGTCATGAAATGGTTCAGGATGGCAAAGGGCGCATTATTTTACTTACCAATGAAACCAAAAATAATGTCTTAATTTATAATAAATCAGGTAAGCTACTCGAATCCTGGGGGCATGATTTTCCGGGTGGACATGGACTCACGCTATCCAAAGAAAATGGCAAAGAATACCTTTTTATAACAGATACCAATCGCCATCAGGTTTATAAAACTACACTGGATGGAAAGGTGATCATGACCATCGATTGTCCGATGGAAACTGGTCTTTATAAAAAAATAGAGGAGTTTGTGCCTACAGAAACTGCAGTTGCAGAAGATGGTAGCTTCTTTATTGCTGATGGGTATGGGCAACAACACATATTTCATTATAGCGCAGATGGTAAACTGATCAGTCATTTCGGCGGGCGGGGTGAAGAAACCAAAAACCTTGATAACGCTCATGGTGTGTGTATTGATAAACGTAAAGAAAAGCCAACTTTACTGGTAACAGACCGTACCCGCAATTGCTTCAAAAGGTTTGATATGCAGGGTAACCTTTTGGAGGTGATTGGATTGCCCGGTGCCTGCGTTTGCAGGCCTGTAATCCATAAAGATCATCTATATGCAGCCGTATTGCGCTCGCCAGACCTAAATAAGGAAAATACCGGCTTTGTAACTATACTCGACAAAAACAACAAAGTCGTGTCTAACCTCGGAGGTACTGCGCCCGTATATAAAGATGATATTTTGCAACCTATGGCGCAGGCCGATAAAATCTTCGCTAACCCACATGACGTTTGCATAGATGATGACGAAAACATATATGTGGCGCAGTGGGCGTCAGGCAAAGTCTATCCTTATAAATTTACCCGCGTATAGCATTCTATGAGATTGACCCTTAAAGGTTTTGCAGAAAATCTACTAGTGGCTGCTGATGTGTTTATCGTTTTCCTGCTAATAGCTGGAAGCAGCGTTATTGTTCCGGTGTGGCTAATGCCAGTCGGCAGGATGCATCCTATGTTACTCCATTTTCCAATCGTACTTCTTATGCTGGCCATGGTACTGGAGTATTTTAGATTCAAGTCCGTTTATACCCAAGAACCCCTCTATCAAAGCTTCGCATCGGGCCTTATGCTTACTTCCGTAGTGTTTTCTGCTATAACGGTAATCATGGGATTATTCTTGTCAAAAGAACCGGCATACGGAGGCTCTTTGCTTAACTGGCACAAATGGACTGGAGTTAGCGTGGTATTTCTCGGCTCATTGATCTATTGGTGTCGGAATGCTTTGTGGTATAAGGCTTCGGCAGCAAAAACCGGGGCGGTGTTGTTAACATTGGTGTTGATTATAACGGGCCATTACGGAGGCACACTAACACATGGAGATAATTTTGTACTTGAACCGATAAGTAAACCAAAAGCGATCCCTAAAGTCCCTATCGAACAAGCAAGGGTGTTTGAGGATGTAATTCTGCCTATCTTTTCACAAAAATGTCTTAGCTGTCACAACCTTGAAAAAGCTAAAGGCGGATTGGTGCTATCAGATGCACAATCTGTTGTAAAGGGAGGTAAAACCGGGCCACTATATGTGCCTGGTAATGCCCAGATGAGCCTGTTATTACAGCGCATTCATCTGCCAATGGATGAAAAGAAACACATGCCTCCTAAAAATGAGGCGCAGCTGACTAACGATGAAATGGCCATCCTTAAATTTTGGGTACAACAAAATGCAGAGTTGAAGAAGAAGGTGCTGGAACTTGCAGATACTGATTCTTTAAGGATTCTGGCAGCAATATATCTTACGCCTGTTGAAACGATTATAGATGAGGAAGAAGATTATGATTTCAGTGCTGCAAATGAAGAGGATGTTAAGAAGTTAAATAACAATTATCGTTCGGTATCGCCTTTGGCCAAAAACTCTCCTGCTTTATCGGTCACTATTTTTAATAAGGGAAGCTTTAAGTTAAGTGTGCTTAAAGAGCTGGAGCCTATTCGTAAGCAAATCATTTCTTTGAATTTGAGTGGTATGCCTGTGTCTGATGAATACTTAAAGCAAATCAGTGAGTTTATAAACTTGAGAAAGCTCAATCTTAACTTCACGAAGGTAAAGGGCGGCGGACTAAAATACCTTAAGAAGCTAGCATCTCTGCGTGCTTTGTCGCTTTCAGGTACCGATGTAACCTTCAAATTTGTTAATGAGTATACAGCTAAGAGCACTATCAAACGTCTAATTTTATGGGAAACAAAGCTAAGTCCGGCAGAAATTAAACAATTGCAAAAGCAATATAAGAAGATCCTCATAGTTGGTGGTTTTGATGGCACAGGTCAATTTTCTTCTAAATTAAATCCACCAAAGCTTAATGTAGAATCCAGTCTATTTAAACAAGCTTTTAATTTGGAGTTGAAGCATGTTATTAAAGGGGTGGAGATTAGGTATACTTTAGATGGTTCCGATCCTGATAGTTTAAAAGCAATGCTTTATAAAAATCCTATCCCGGTGAGCACCAATATTGTACTCAAAATGCGGAGTTATAAGAAAGGCTGGATCAGTAGTGATATGATTGAGTTTCCGCTGTATAAAAGTAGCTATAAACCAGATAGCATCAGCAATGTGCTGCTTCCGGAAGAGAACCTCAACGGAGGAAGAGCACCTGCATTAATAGACGGTCAATTTGGTACTGTAAACATTTTTCAGGGCCGCTGGGCAGGGTACATCAAAAATAATATGGAAACCCTAATGCTCTTTAAGCAACCCGTTTTGGTACAATCAGTAGGCCTAAATGCCATCCGCCATTTGGAGAATAGCGCCTTATTGCCGCAGGTTGTAGAAGTGTGGGGTGGGAAGGATTCAAAACACCTGAAACTGTTGGGAACCAATCATCCCACAGCAGCAAAGAAGGGAGATCAACCATTGTTAGTAACTATGGAGATACAGTTTAAGCCGCAGTTGTTGTCTTGCATTAAGCTGGTAGCAAAAACTATAAAGAAATTGCCTGAGTGGCATCCTGGTAAAGGAAAGCCTCCAGTGTTGTTTGTAGATGAGATACTAATCAATTGAGGCTTTTTACTATGCTACTTGAATATTTAGTCTAGTATCGTCCACGCTGCTATTGGTCTTACAATCATAAAATTTACGATTCACAACTCAAGGATCCGGAAAATTTCAATCTATTACCGGGTTTTGGGCATGAGCTACCCGAAATCTAACCTGTATTAGGCTAAATAATAGATAACAAACAAAATCTAAAATTGGAAACCCTTGTTCCACTAGATTGTTTATCTGGTATGTTCAAACTTCAAAAGTGGCAAACCGGCCTGGCTATTGGACTAGCCACTAAAGCTATCGCCGTTAACTTTTTATCCTGTGTGTCGATTCCAAATGGGGAGAGAGAGGTTAGTCCGTTTCAAAAAGATCGCTATTTTGGAAAATAGTATGAAATTGCGCGGATGGATTTGCCTGTGGATATTTTTTAGAAAAAAAAGTGTTCCTGCCGATGTTCAATAAGTTATACTGACGTTTGCAAGGCAACGTTATCGCACCAAGGGAGTATTTTTAGTTAATGCAGTCGAAAATTTAAAATGGTAAAAAAACGTACGAAAATGTTAATTATAAACTTAAAAGGATAAAACAAATGAGAAATCATTATTACAACGCTGACGATCTGCCCAAGTTTGGTAATATCGCCGAATACCAAAAGGAGATGGCTGACAAATTTTTCTCTTATTATGGAGATGTATTTAAAGACAGTTATTTAACCGCGAAGGAAAAGTCATTAATTGCGCTTGCTGTTGCTCATGCTGTCCAGTGTCCGTACTGTATAGATGCTTACAGCAGCGACGCTTATGAAAAGGGTTATAGTGAACAGCAGATGATGGAAGCTGTCCATGTTGCCGCTGCAATCAAAGGTGGCGCAGTTTTGGTGCATGGTGTACAGATGATGAATAAGGTAAAAGAGATCGGAATGTAAGATATGAAGTCACTGAAGGTCTTAAATCACCATTTAGCAGATTCCCATAATCAGCTGGCAATATTGGAGGATGAGGGAATGCATAAGCATGCTTCATTTAAAGATAAACTGGCAACTACGGGTAATTTCCCTTTGCAAGCTAATGGAGTAGAAATATTTCAAGTAAATGTGGGCAAAATGTGTAACCAGGTTTGTAAGCACTGTCATGTTGATGCAGGTCCAGATCGAAAAGAGATCATGACTAAAGAAACTATGCAATTGTGTTTAAATGTATTGGAGAATTCTACTATTGAAACAATTGACCTTACTGGTGGCGCGCCGGAGATGAACCCAAACTTCCGTTGGTTTGTTGCCGAGATCAAAAGATTAGATAAACACATCATTGTTCGGTGTAATCTGACGATTTTATTGGCAAATAAAAAATATCATAATCTTCCTGAATTTTTCAAGGAACACAACGTCCAGGTCGTATCATCGTTGCCAAGCTTTACTAAAAACCGTACTGACAGGCAACGCGGCGATGGAGTTTTTGAAGACTCTATTAAAGCATTACAAATGCTAAATGCAGTAGGATATGGCGTACCTGACAGTGGATTACAACTTAATTTGGTCTATAACCCTGCAGGTGCATTTTTACCTCCATCGCAGTACGCATTGGAAAAGGAATACAAAGAGGAACTCTTTAAAACGTTTGGTATTCGTTTCAATAACTTGTATGCAATAACAAATATGCCAATCAGCCGCTATCTTGATTATTTACTGTCGACCGGCAATTACGATAAATATATGGAAAAGCTCATCACAGCCTTCAATCCCGCTGCCGTTCAAAATGTGATGTGCCGAAATACCATTTCCGTAAGTTGGGATGGATTTCTTTACGATTGTGATTTTAACCAGATGCTCGAACTTCCCGTAAGTACAATCGAATCAAGACACCTTAAAGATTTCGATCTAGATTTACTGAATAATAGAAATATTATGCTTAAACAACATTGCTACGGATGCACTGCTGGGGCAGGCTCAAGTTGTGGTGGTGTAGTGGCTGACTAACTATTGGTTTAGAGAAACCTAAGCGGGTATTGGTGGTTGCTGATGTATTTAAAAATTAAATAGGTAAAATGAAACACTCACTACTAATTTTTGTTAAAAATGCAGTTAAAGGAAAGGTGAAAACAAGACTAGCAGCTACTTTAGGTGATCATGAGGCGTTAGCTATTTATCAGCGTTTATTAGTCTACACTGAAAAGTGTGCACATTCCCTTTTGGCTAAAACAATTGTCTTTTATTCAGATTACCTCGAAGTTAAGGATACATGGAATGATTCCATTTATAAAAAGCAAATTCAGACTGGAAACGATTTAGGTGAAAGAATGAAAAACGCATTTGAATATGCCTTTGAAAACGGAAGCGAGCGGGTTGTCATTATAGGATCTGACTGTTTTGAAATAACTTCCGAAATTATTGAAAGTGCATTTCTCCAACTCGAGCATTTCGATGTTGTTATCGGTCCGGCGTTAGATGGAGGATACTACTTATTGGCGCTAAAAGCTCCTTGCGAAAATCTTTTTCAAAATATTGAGTGGAGCACAGATATGGTGTTAAGCCAAACCATGCATGTATGCCAAAAATTGGGATTAAAAACAACAACGCTTCAAGAATTATCAGACATTGATAATGAGAGCGATTTAATAAGAATGGGCGATCAATAACTCAATAATAAGCGAATGATCAGCATAATTATACCAGTATTTAACGAAGACGATGTAATCGCAAAAAATATCCTAAATACGATAGCTGCATGTGGAGGTGAGTTTGTGGAAATTATTGTGGTTGATGGGGGAAGTACTGATGGAACTGTTGATGCTGCCCTACAGGTAGGGGCGATTGTTGTAACAAGCGAAAAGGGCAGAGCCAGGCAAATGAACTATGGAGCATCAGTTGCTAATGGGGAGATATTGTATTTTCTGCATGCAGATAGCATACCTCCTTCGCATTTTCACGTTTCTATCTTGAATTCCTTTAATAGAGGAAGGCTGAGCGGATGTTTCAGGTTGGCTTTCGATTGTAATCACTGGTTTTTAAAAGCAAATAGTTGGTTTACCCGCTTTGATGTGAACGCAGTTCGGTTTGGTGACCAAAGTCTTTTCGTTTCAAAGGATGTATTTAATAAATGTGGTAGATTTCGAGAGGATCTGATGATAATGGAAGATCAAGAGATCATACATCGGATAAAAAGATACGGAAGATTTGAAGTGATGAATGATTTTGTTGTAACATCTGCAAGAAAATATCTCGAAAATGGGGTCTATCGCATGCAGGGTATCTTTTTTCTTATCTGGGCACTTTATTATTTCGGGTATCCGCAGCAACATTTATTAAGAGTATACAAACAGCTGATTCGCAAACATAAATTGGGGTAAAACAAAATAGGTGGGCTTTAATCTATATAAAATGGTAAAATACGAATATGACATGATAGCGATCGGTGCTGGCTCAGGCGGGTTAAGTGTTGGGCTGTTTTTAAACCAAGCTGGCTTCAAAGTGCTAATGGTTTCCAAATCAGATCATGACATTGGTGGCGACTGCCTAAATGAGGGTTGTGTGCCAAGTAAGTCCCTGATACATGTTGCAAAACTTGTGAGGAATGCCCGGAAAGCTTCACAATTTGGTGTCCAGGTAAGTGGTAAAATAGATATTAAAAAAGTAATTAATTATATCCGCTCAAAGCAATCGCTTATTAGAAAGCATGAAAATGCCCAGTGGTTGCGAGATCAAGGAATAACAGTGGCTTTGGGAAATGCCTCTTTCACTGGAAAGCATGAGATTTCGGTCAGTGGAAAACTATATTCGGGTAGGAATATAGTTATTGCAACGGGTTCGAAACCTCGTAAACTTAGTGTTGAAGGCGTAGAAAAGGTAAGTTACTTTGATAATGAAAGTATCTTCCATCTCGACACATTACCCGAGAAAATATTATGTATAGGCGCCGGTCCTATCGGGCTGGAGATGGCGCAAGCCTTATCTAGCCTCGGAAGTAAAGTGACTGTGGTACATCATGGGGCGGCAATTCTGGAACAGGATGATCTTATCGTTACCGCCATTTTATTGGAACAGTTGGAGAAACAGGGTATAATATTTTTATTAGAGACACAAATTGAGCGTTTTACGTCGGCTAACGAAGCCCTGATCAAAACAAAAACAAATCAAACAGAACTTATCCAGTTCGATGCAGTTTTTGTAGCGATTGGTCGTGAACTGTCATTGGCTTCACTTAATTTGGAACAAGCAGGGATAGTGGTCGAAAATAATCGAATTAAAATCGATCGTTATTTAAAAACCACCAATAAGAATGTCATGGTTTGTGGAGATGTTGCTGGCGATCTCCAGTTTTCACATGCAGCAGAGTTTCATGCCCGACTAGTCCTAAATAATCTTTTTTCTCCCTTTAAGGAAGATCTAAATAATAAATACATGTCTTGGGTTACCTTCACCAATCCAGAACTAGCTACATTCGGTTTAAGAGAAAAACAACTAATAAAACAGGGTATCGACTATCGCAGATTGGAGAAAGATTTTGAGAAAGATGATAGGGCAGTAGTTGACGATTACAGGTATGGGAAATTAGTTTTATTTGTGAGCAAGAGGGGACTGTTTAAAAAACAAAAGTTGCTGGGAGGAACTATGATTGCACCAAATGCAGGGGAGCTCATACAAGAACTAGTCCTGGCCAATGCCTCAAACCTTTCAGTGAAAGTAATATTCAACAAAATCTATGCGTACCCTGTTGCAACGCGAATTAATCAAAGCCTAATTACCGACCTCATGACAGAGGGATTGACCCCAATAATAAAAGTCCTGTTGCGGAAAGCTTATCAAATTTTTAGCTAATGGAATGGTTGCAAACTTTCAATGAATGGTTTTATATGAAGTTTATTCAGGTTCAGCTAAGGCTAAAGCCAAAACAAAGCAAAAATAACTGATATGGGATTGATTAATAAGATATTTGATAAAAAAGCAGCTCCGTTGCTGATTGCCATTTATGTTTTACTATTTGTTGCTGAGCGGAGAAGGAAACTTAGGAAACCTACTGAGCCTTTGACCAAAAGAATAGTAATCAATTCAATTGTAGCTGTGCCAGCTTTCGGTTTGCTTCGTTTCGTTTTTCTTCCTGCGATGGTAAAACTGACATTAAAAAACAAAACTTACGGTGTAGGTTATCTATTGCCGTTACCGTCATTTCTTCGTCTGATCTGCACATTCCTAATTCTTGACTACGGAAATTATCTTTGGCATGTGCTTAACCATAGAGTACCGTTGCTATGGCGTTTTCATGTAGTACACCATACCGATCTTGACCTTGATACCAATACCGCACTTCGCTTTCATTTTGGAGAAATGATCGGTTCCGTCTTTTTTAGAGGATTGTTTGTTTTGCTCTCTGGTGCAACAGCAAAAGAGGTGTTGGCTTATGAATTAGTCTTTGAAGCTGCGACCCAATTCCATCATAGCAACATGAAACTTCCTGCGGTCACGGAAACTTACCTTAATAAACTTATCGTTACGCCAAGAATGCATGGTATACACCATTCGATTAATAAGGATGAAACGGATAGTAATTACTCCGTAATCTTTTCCTTTTGGGACAGGATGCATCAGACATTTAAAATTAACCCTTATCAAAACCACATCATTATTGGTGTACCTGAATACCGTGATGCTAAACAAATGACTGCTAGGTATTTATTGACGATGCCATTCAAAAAGTTATAGTCAGTAAAAATTAGATTATTACACCGTATCAACATGGTCTGTAAACTTCGAATAGAACCAAAACACGACATAGAGGAGACCTACAAGATCGCTCTACAGGAAATTAAACGTTTGGGTACCAGATGTAATAGGGATTCTGCCGGCGGTAGGTTTGATCCTGAAATTTCAGGAAATGAAATGAATTTTTACGATGTTCATCTGTTTGTGTGCTGTAATTGACACAAATGCACAATTAACGGATAGTTACAGATTCAGTTGGCTCGAAAATGGCTTGAGGATTAATTATGATCCCATTATTGCGACATAGGGAACACTTGTTAATAAAACCTTTTGCACTATACTTTTTTTGCAAATTAAGGACTCAGAGAGAGCTAGAAGCATATTTTGAGGGCAAAGATTCCCTAATATGGCAATGGAATTTTGTAGATCTAAATGATCACTAACTTTTACTTTTTAACCGAAGTAAATTATTTAGCTAATTTGGAGGAAGACAAATAGTAAAGGTGGTACCTCTGTCAAGCTCACTTTCCAATGATAGCGTACCGTTTAGCGCTTCGACGTGGCTTTTAACAAGAAATAACCCTAAACCCTTTCCTTCGGCCTTAGTTTCAAATCTTTTGTAGGGCTTAAAAATTTCATCTTTATGTTTTTCAAGGTCGATACCAATTCCATTATCCGCTACTTGTATAATTAAGCCTTCTTCGGTATTTTGGGCACTTATTATTACATGAGGAACGTGGGCCGATCTATATTTAATTGCATTTGAGATGAGGTTGAAAAAAATACTATATAAATATGCCTTACTTGAATGGTAGACGATCAAATCACCCGAATATCGAATCTTCACACCTGAATGTTCAATGGCTTTTGCAAGGTCTATTTGGATGTTTTCTATTAATTCTCGAAAGTTTACAGGTTCTTGTATTAAAGCAGCAGATCCATCCGTTGCGGATAAGACTTTGCCCAGGTCCTTGATCACGCCATCCAAGCTAGTGACAGCGATCTTTAAGTTTTTTGCGCAATGCTCAAAAGTCTCGGGGTCATCTTTACCCATAAGGAGCAGGTCAGTTATGCCCATAATATTCGCAACCGGAGAACGCAGATTGTGAGAAATTACGTATCCGAATTGCTGGAGCTCCTTGTTTCTTTTAAAAAGCTCATCTGCGAATAATTTTAATTCTTCGTCTGCATTTTTTTGTTGCGATACATCCCGCGCCACAGTTATCCAATGAGTAAACCATCCGGTCTCGTCGGCGATTGGGGTTACGGAAAAATTAATCCAGAACTCTTCGCCACTTTTTTTATAATTAATGGTTGTAACCTCGCAGGATTGCCAATTCCGAATGGTCTCGCTCAGCCGCTTTAACTCTTTTTTATCTGACTTTGGCCCTTGTAAGATTCGTGGTGTTTTTCCGATAAATTCCTCGGCTGTGTAACCGGTCATTCTCGTGAAAGCTTGGTTTACGTAAACAATACGCGGTCCCGGTTCATCAAAAGGCTCTGCTTCTGTAATCAAAATGGCATCATTCGTATTGACAACTACAGATTCCAGCAATTTTAACCACTGCTCTTCTTGTTGGTGTTTCGTAATATCATGCATTGCACCGACCATCCTTGTCGCTATACCAATACTATCTCTAATGACAAACCCCCGATCTACAACGTATGCATATGTTCCATCGGATTTCAGATACCTGTACTCGTCCTTCCAATTTGTATCAGTTCCGCCGATAACAGAATAAATTCCGTCAATTGTTTTAGTCTTATCTTCCGGGTGAAGAAAATCTGCCCATGACCGTATAGGGGAGTACGAGTCAGACGAGTCGTGACCAAAAATCTTTTCAAAGCCCTCTCCCCAATATAAGGTGTTTTTTTCTAAATCCCAATCCCATATAGCATCTGAAGTAGCTTGACTTACAAGGGAATACCTTTGGTTGCTCTCTTCCAGCGACAATGATAATAGTTTTTGAGCGGTGATATCCTGTACCGTCCCATGGAAAATAGCTGCATTCCAAGATTCATTTTTTATCACTTTACCTATTTCGTGAACCCACTTAACCAATCCATCAGGGAGTATAATGCGATATTTTAAGTCGATATCCTGCATCGCTTTCATTGAAGTTTTTTGCGCCGAAACAAATTGCTGTCTGTCTTCAGGATGTATCGTTTGCAGGAAGGATTCGTTATTTAAAACAAAGGAATCCCTTGATAAACCCCATATTTGTATAATTCATCTGACCAATATCGGTTATCTCCATTAACATATGTTTGCCAATAACCTAATTTGGCAATCCCCGTAGCTGTTCTCAGTTTCTCTTCAGAGGATTTTAGTTCATTTTCTGCCTTAAATTTATCGGTAACATCGTTAATGAGTACTAACGAGGCCTGCCGTCCATTAAAATCAACGACATGACCGGTGACCTCAACATTAATGAGACTTCCGTCTTTCTTCTCATGTCGCCAAGTACGCCGATGGATACTTCCGTATATTTCTTCATGAACTGTAGCTGATTCAATCAAGGAAATGTCTTCCTCCGGCCTTATCTGCCTTATAGTCAACTTTAAGAATTCGTCCCTTGTATATCCATATTTAATCAGCGCCTCCTGATTGCAGTCAATGATTTTCAACGTTTCAAAATCCCAGATAAACATAGGAAGCGGATTGTTTTCAAAAATGTACTTATACTTCCTTTCGGATTCAGCAAGCGCTGCGTCTTTTGCTTTCTGTTCTGTGATATCACTAAAGGCGATTGCCTGTCCTTTTAAGATGCCCTGATCGATGATCGGGCTTGAGGAATACCTGATGGAAAAAAAAGAACCGTCAGATTTCCAAAATACTTCCGCTGGTTGTTCCTGAATACAAGAGCTGCTCTTTGATTGACAGAGAGAACAATTATTTTCCGGATAATCACTCCGATCTTTTCGTTTGGAATGAATAAGCTGATGCATATTTGTTCCAATACAGGCTTCCAGATCATAGCCAAGCATGTCAAGCGCTGCCTTGTTGATAAACGTGCAATTGCCCAAATTGTCTATAATGTAAATACCCCGATCGATCGAATCAATAATTAAGGCCAATTCGTTTAATGAATGATTTAGAGGTTTTTGATTTGAGGCCATTGTTTCATGAGACTTTTACGGATCTTTCAACATACTAGTTTATTAAGAGTAAAGAAAATTATCTTCAATGGATTCTATATTTGTAATGTTAAAGTTACGGTTTATTTCGAGTAATAGTCATCCTCCGGTTTTCTCCAATTTTTTTTATACACGGTAATCCAATCATTAAAAATAAAAGTATTAGATAAGTTATAATTTTTGACTATCTCTTTTACTGATTGATTATGATGTATGAATAATAATACCAGTTCTTCCTTAAACTCATCGGTGGAGCTAAACCGCTCCAACATCTTTTCTTCCATTTGGAATGAGTTTTATTCCAAAACTGTCAACCCATAGGTAAATAAGACCTTTGCTAAAAATCACGAATAATCAGTTAAAATCCAATACTTATTATTCACGACATATATTTATGTTTGCCTAAATTGTTGTTTATAACATTCATGATGGATATGAATAGCCTAATAAATATGTAAAAAATGAGATCATATGTCACCCTAATGGTTTTTCTGGTAGGTATTGTTTTTGAGTCTACAGACTTACATGCACAAGATTTTTCAAGATATAAAGTTCAGCCTAAAATAAATTTAAAAGCGCTTCCATTTGACTTAAATACAATTCGTTTATTGGAAGGTAGCCCTTTTAAAAAGGCAATGGATGTAAATGCTAAATATTTATTGCAGTTAGATGCTGACCGGTTTTTAAACCGTTGGCGAATTAATTCAGGGCTAAAAGCTAAAGCATCTTTGTACGGCGGTTGGGAGGCTACTTCTTCGCATATGTTAGGTCATTATCTTTCTGCTTTGGTGTTACAATATGCTTCTACAGGCAATAAATTATTTTTAGAAAAGGCTAATTATATTGTTGACGAGTTGGAAGAATGTCAGACTGCTCGTAAAACTGGTTACATAGGTGGTGTACCTGATGAGGAGCGGATATGGAAAGAAGTAGTGTCGGGAAATGTAAAAACATCGGGTTTTGATTTAAATGGCGGTTGGGTACCCTGGTATATGTTGCACAAAGTTTGGGGCGGTTTAATTGATGCCTACATGTATACCGGAAATGAAAAAGCAAAACAAATTGTTATCAAATTGTCGGACTGGGCTTATACCAATTTCATGAAATTGCCAGATTCTCAATTTCAGCAAATGCTGGAATGTGAATTTGGAGGAATGAACGAATCTTTGGCGGAAGTATATGCAATAACTGGAGATAAAAAATACCTTGATCTTTCCTATAAATTTTATCATCAAAAAGTATTAAATCCGTTGGCAAATCGAGTAGATCAGTTAGGAGGATTACATGCAAATACTCAAATTCCAAAGGTATTGGGTTCTGCCCGTCAATATGAGCTTACTGGTAATCAGCGAGATTATAACATTGCTGATTTCTTTTTTGAGGCGGTTACAAACGACCATTCCTATGTAAATGGGGGGAACAGTAATTATGAGTATTTTTCTCAAAAAGGTAAACTTACGAATCAGATAAGTACAAATACTTCGGAAACATGCAATACGTATAACCTGCTAAAAATGGTTCGACATTTATTTACTTGGCAACCTGATGTTAAATTGGTAGACTATTATGAAAGAGCCTTATATAATCATATTTTGGCTTCTCAACAGCCAGAAACTGGCATGATGTGCTACTATGTAGCTTTACAATCTGGAAAGGAAAAGGTATTTAGTACGCCTTTCGATTCGTTTTGGTGCTGCGTGGGAACAGGAATTGAAAACCACGCTAAATATGGTGAGTCGATATATTTTAAGGGTATAGACGGTGGTTTATATGTAAACCTATTCATCCCGTCTGAACTGAATTGGAAAGAAAAAGGAATTGTTATTCGTCAAGAAACAAATTATCCAGAAGATCAAACGACCACCATTAAGATAGATTCAAAAAAGCCTTCGAAATTTACAGTCTACCTTCGCTATCCCGTTTGGGCTACACATGGTATGCAATTGAAGGTTAATGGTAATCCTTTAAAAATAAATGTCAAAGCAGGCAGCTACATTACTATAAATCGTGTTTGGAAAAAGGGAGATCAAATTGAGGCTACCTTTCCAATGGAACTTTATACAGAGGTGATTAAAGACAACGAAAATAAAACAGCAGTTTTATATGGGCCATTATTGATGTCGGGTGCTTTAGGTAAGGGTAAAGTTACCAGTGCGCAGGTTCCAGTTCTAATTACTAATGGAGCTCCTGTAACTACTTGGATTAAACCTTTAAAAAATAAAATATTATCCTTTAAAACGGTTGGTGTTGGTCGTCCGAACGAAATAGAATTAATTCCTTTTTACAAAATGTATAATCAGAAACACATTGTTTATTGGGACTTATTTACAGCGCAACAATGGACAGAAAAAAAATCAGCTTACGAGACCGAACAAAGAAGACAATCTGAATTAGAGATACTTACGGTTGATATGCTGCGCTTAGGTGAGCAACAACCAGAGTTAGATCACAAGGTAACAGGAGAAAATACTGGAATTGGGGAACACGATGGCGAAAAATTTAGGGATGCTACTTATCGAAAAGATCCAAAGGGTGGTTGGTTTACTTTTGAGATGAAATGCGACCCCACTACACCCTTAGCACTTTACTGCACGTATAATGGTAGTGATGGGGGTAACCGAAAATTTGAGATTCTTGTAGATGGTAAAACTATAAAAACAGAAGAATTAGCAGCAAAAAATCCTGGGAAATTTATTGATTATGTTTACCCTTTGCCCTTTGAATTGACCAAAGGAAAGGAGAAAATTGAGGTTAAATTCCAAGCTTACCCAGATAATGTTGCAGGCGCACTTTTTAAATGCAGATTGGTAAAAATCAAAAAATAATCCTTACCTAAAGGAATTACATTAATCACACAAATTCGATAAAATTGAAATTTACTTTTCTGCTCTTAATGCTATTATTCTCTGGATTTGCGGATGTTGAGCTGCCGGAACTTTTTGCCAATGGCATGGTATTATAAAGAAACCAAAAAATTCCACTGTGGGGTTGGGCAAAAGGAGGCGAAAAAATCGCTGTTCAATTAAAAAATAGCTAAAAAATACCATTGAAGATAAATTTGAAAAATAAAATTGATCTTGACTCTGAAAAAGAAGGTGGTCCATTTGAATTAAAAAATAATGGTGAAATGAGATTACTTCTAAAGATGTATTAATAGGCGATGTGTGGATATGCTCTGGGCAGTCTAACATGGAATTCCCAGTCGATATTACGGCTAATGCAAATAGAAACCGCACAGGCAAACTACCCTTTAATTAGGTGTTTTAACGTTCCAAAAACAGTTAGTGTTCAACCTAATGCTACACTAAATGGAGGGAACTTTATCACAATTTGAAAATGCTTATTGGTATTATCAGAACAGATGTTGGAGGTACCATCATAGAAACGTGGATCAGCTGCAAGGCATTCGATTTTGGAGCAGTCCGTCCGGTGCATACTGTAAAGATATATTTCGTAGAAGATTCTCAACTAAAGGTGCCTAGAACTTACCATTTAGAATACTAAAATGGAAATGTGTGGGCCAAAGTTTTAAACTCAAACGCGTCCTTAGCCAGCAAGAGGGTAATAAAGCCAATACCATTTATTTTGATGAAATCAATACGACTAAACTTAGGGTGGTAATGAAATTGGGTAGCGGTATGGCTGTTGGTATTTCTGAATTTGAAACATGGGGCCCTATATCTGCAAATTTGCAAAATAGCATCACAACTGTTACTGCTAACCTGGCATATAAAACTCGGGCCAATGTATCGGCCTCTTACACTTTAAAGTTCGACAATATAGATTTTATAAATGATGGTTTAGCTCATCCAAACTCTCGCTGGACTACGTTCGAGTCTCCCTCAAAAAGTGACTGGGTTCAGTTCGATTTTCACAAAATACAAGAGATAAATGCTGCATATTTATATTTTTTTAATGATAAGGCAGGGGTACAGCCTCCCCAAGAATACACGATCTTGTATTGGAATGGTGCGGATTGGAAAGCAGTAAAAAGCATGATAAAAAAGCCGGCACAGCCAATTGGAGATTTAAACGTAACCACTTTTAAAAATATTAAAACATCAAAAATAAAGGTTGTTTTTTCACATCGAGGCGAGAAAATATTTACGGGATTGTACGAAATTGAACTGTTTGATAACTAATTGTCAAATCGATAAAAAAATGGTTATAAGGAGATAAAGATCACGTTTTGATCAATGCTTAGTATTTCGCTTTGTGTTAAATTTTGCTGTAAATGTACAAAGGGTAACAAAACCACTAATCACAGGTTATCAAAAAGGCAATGATAACCAACCCGCACGTATTGCTAAAATCGGATACTTTTTATTGCAAATACATAGATGCTTCTGGTACTTTTGCTGTATCTTTTGCTAAAGCTTCAGATTTTGCACTACTAATGGCTTCAGATTTTGCTAGTATAACGGATTAATATCATCGTAATTAATGGGCTCTGGGAATCGGAGGAAATGTTATCTGATGCCCAAAACAAAATATATTTGGTTATTTCGATATTAAATATTTTGGAGAAAATATCATGCTATATGAATTCAGTCATCATACAAGGGTGTATTGTATAAAGTAGAGTCTCTTTCATACTAAGACCGTTACCGATTTTACTGGGCAGAAGGCTAGGAATGATGGTTTTGTGATATTTTAGGTCGCGTATACGTTGGTCATCATATTCTTTATGATGTTTATTTTGGACTAAACATAAAATACGAAATACTTTAACTTCCACACTTGATTTTGCTACTTCCAATATTTGTGACGTTAACATTTTCAAAACATAATTATATCTGTTTGTTGAATTTCTTTCTGTAGGATAGTGGGCTCATTTTCATCTTAGTTTTGAATAATTTATAAAAGTGAGAAATATCGGTAAAACCACTATCAAAGCAGATTTGGGATACAAGCTGGTTGGTGTCAACAAGTTGTTGAACCGAATAATTAATTCTGTACGAGATCACCGTTTCCATAAACGTTTCACGTGTGATCTTTTTAAAATATCTACAAAACGCATTCGGAGTCATGTTTGCTATTTCTGCGGCTATATTTAACGAAACACTCCTTTTAAAATTTTCTACTATGTAAGTAAAAACAGGATTTATTCTTTGTTTATCCGCCAATGACTGCTGTGCATTTATAGCGTCGTTACTCAACAATTTGAAAGACTCTGTGGTAGATAGATCGTGTAAGATTTCTAAAAAGCTCATCAACTGCTTAAAATTGTTTTCCTCCTCTACAAGAGCAATCATGCGTTTTTTTGTAATGTGCTGTATCTCTTCCGAGAATCTGATTCCATTCCCGCTCCTTTGTAAAAGTTCTTGAATACTTGAAAATTCAGGTTTGAAAAAAAAATGCTCTCCCAAAAAATCTTTTGAAAACTGTATCACTATAGAATGTGCATTTATCTCACCTTCAATAATATCGTCTGTTTTCCAACAATGAGGTAAATTAGATCCAAGGAGTACTAAGTCTCCACTAACGTAATCTTCCATGTTGTGATTTACAAAACGCATACCCTTACCCTTTAAAATCAAAGTCAATTCATATTCAGGATGAAAGTGATACGGGGCAGTAAATGCCATTTCTTTAAATGATCTCAACAGAAATGAATTTTGATGAAATGATTGTAGCACTTCGAAAGATGGCTTGTTCATTGGTCTTTTTTATTTCAAAAAGTCAATTTACGAAATTTAAGGTTAAAATAAACCACTTATTTGAGAATTTATCCATTTTTTAGGTATTTCTGATTCATTAAATTTGATCATATCAAAATTAAAATCAATGTCAGCCACCTTAAATAATTTACCCACATTAGATGGTTTTAAAGAAATCTCAAAACAACAAATAAGCGAATTCCACAAAAATGGACATGTACTTATAAAAAGTGTCATCAACAAAAAAGAAGTAGGCGAGTACAGAAATGTAATTGCCAATGCCGCCGATAAATACAATACAGAAAAGCGAAAAATAGAAGATCGGGATACGTATGGTAAGGCCTTTTTGCAGGTCATGAATTTATGGTGCTCTGATGAAAGAGTAAGGCAATTTGTGCTTTCAAAACGTATGGCTAAAATAGCTGCAGACTTATTGAACGTAGAGAATGTGAGAATTTATCACGATCAGGCTTTATTCAAAGAACCTGGGGGAGGACCAACACCATGGCATCAAGATCAACACTACTGGCCGTTAGACACACATAATACCATCACTATGTGGATGCCTTTAGTGGATATTAATACGGAAATGGGCATGCTTACCTTCGCATCAGGATCGCATAAAAAGGGGTGTGTTTTTAATAATGAAATATCAGATGAATCTCAGATAGAGTTTGAGCAATACATAAAAAATGAAAATTTAGAGGTATCAAGAGCAGAAGAAATGGATGCTGGCGATGCAACCTTCCATTACGGCTTCACGATACACAATGCACCAGGTAACCATTCTAAAAAAATGCGCGAAGTAATGACGATCATTTACTTCGCTGATGGTGCACGTATTACACTGCCACAGCACAAATGGCAGGTTAATGATCATAAAACTTGGTTAATGGAATTACCCGTTAGTGAGTTTGCTGCATCTGAGTTAAATCCATTGGTACTATAAAAAATATGCAAATCAAATTCTTCTGCCCGCATTGGGGCCACGAGCACTTATCAAAACAGATATTCGCTGCAAAAGTTAGTGCAGCAGGCTATGATGGGGTAGAAATGGTTGTGGCTACAAATAAAAAAGAAAAATCTGATTGGAAAAAGCAATTCAATGAACACCAACTCTTGTTTATTGCCCAGGTAACAGCAGCTGGTAAGGATGGTGGATTCGAAGAACACTTGAAAGAAACTACCTATTATCTGGAGAATGCAATGGCTATGGATCCGTTAAAAATAAATTCTTTTACTGGGCGTGATTATTTTTCTTTTGAACAAAATATGGAAATCATCCAAATGAATTTAACAGCAGCATCAACACTAGGAATACCCTTGGTACATGAAATTCATCGGGGACGTTTTTCGTTCAGTGCGGCAACTATGAAGCCTTATTTGGATGCCTGTTCAACGCTTAGGCTGAATGCAGATTTTTCGCACTGGTGCTGTGTAAGCGAATCGTATTTACAGGAGAACGAATTATCGGAATTGATGAAGGAAACGATTAGAAGATCATATCATATCCATGCACGAGTAGGTTATCCGCAGGGACCACAAGTAAACGACCCGCGAGCACCAGAGTGGAAGGATGCTTTAAATTACCATTTAACCTGGTGGGATGAGATTGTTTCTCTGCATTACCTGAAAGGAACGGCTCTGTTTACCATTACACCAGAATTTGGTCCGGCGCCCTATTTAAATGCTTTACCATATACACAAAAGCCTGTTGCAGACCAGTGGAAAGTAAATATTTGGATGATGGACCTATTAAAAAAAAGATACAGCAAGTATACTCAATAAAAAACCTAATGAATATGAACACATTCATTAGGTTATGGTAGCCAATAGGTTTGATCGTTTTCTCCAAAATATGTTTTTTAATTGATTAAGCGGTAATGTCATGTCCAGATTTAAGAAGTGCTCCATGCGCATCATATACCATATTCTGCAGCTGGTTTAGATATGCGCTTATTGATCTGGAATTCTCTTTTGTACCGATAGACCTTCTAGATTTGCAATTCCAGCGGGTCTGGTTTGCATGATCTACCAGCTGAAGATTCTGCTCTTTTTACGTTGACGGTAATGCGGATGTAGATTGGCGCAACGCCCTTGATGTAGTTCTTTTGCTTCTTCATGTAGAAGAGCAGGCTAAAATTAGTTTTCATAATGTGAACATTAAGAGTGATCAACCCGAGCCCGATTTTTGGGCAAGAGCTACATCGCCATTAAAAACAATTTAATTAGCGATGTAAATTTAGCGTTGCAGAATGACGTTTACAAGATGCACAGTTATTGAACTAGTTGTAATACAATTGGTTATAACTAATTCGGTGAGTCGTGAACTTTTTTAAAACTACTCACCGAATCACTCACCATTTAGATGAGAATTGGTGCATATTTTGGTGTTTTCCCTAAAAACAAAAACCCTACAATCATTTGATTTGCAGGGCTTTGTGTTGTTTTGATATTGAATCTTGTGATCCCGCTGGGATTCGAACCCAGGACCACTACATTAAAAGTGTAATGCTCTACCAGCTGAGCTACGGAATCATTCTCCTTTTGAGAGCGGCAAAGATAGAATTTTTATTTTATGATGTTAAATAAATTTTAAAATAAATAAATGCTTTAAGTTACTTCACTCTCTTCAAGCGAATTGGTTCTGGAATGTCAACAATTAATGGAACCTGTTCTGTAGTAACGAAGCTTGAATCTAGTCCGAAACCTGTCCTTTCAGACATGCTCATCATCTTCAATACCCGGTGACAGGACATCGTAATACGCTCAATGAAACGTAAGCTATTCGAGTTGGAGAGATTTTTCTCTATCACAACGAAACGGAAATCGCCCGGGATCTTTTGTGCTTCCAGTGATTTGTACTTACTGGTAATGTCAATCTCGCCAGCAGCAACCATTTCTTCAACAACCTTTCTGAAGAGTACATTCACGCGTTGCTCTACTCGGAAACCTAACCTAAAGTCTATTCTAATGAATTTGTCTGGGATCATATAATCCACTTCATATTCCATTGTGTAGGGTTCATCGGTAACGTCAACATGGAGTAACCAGTAAACATCAGCGCGTTTAGGGTGTTTTTGAATGATGGAATAGATCACTGAGGATTCAATCTCTGTATTGAAGTTCGCGCTGGTCAGGTAGACCAGGTTGGAGGCGTATTTGGGAATGGATTCATCAGTGCTAATGTTAGTCAGGATAGGGAAGAATTCCTCCACGTCCGCAAATTTCATGTACCTGTTTCGAATCCGGCGACCGTTAGTCCATGCCCACATCACTGCAAATATGGACAATCCCAGTATCACAGTAAACCATCCGCCATGCAGAATCTTTGCAGCGTTACCAGCAAGGAAGGTTAGCTCTAATATTCCGTATACAACAAGAAAGAATACAACGATATACATTGGCACTTTTTTGCGCATCAGGAACACCGAAACAAGGATTGTGGTCATCAACATCGCCACGGTAATGGAAAGTCCGTAGGCGGCCTCCATATTAACTGATTTTTCAAATATTAATACCACAACGATACACCCTGCCATTAGGATCCAGTTCATCGATGGTACATAGAGTTGTCCTTTTTGCTCACTTGGATAATTGATCTTCACTTTAGGCCACAAGTTTAAACGCACGGCTTCAGCGATTAAGGTAAATGATCCGGAGATTAAGGCCTGACTGGCAATCGAAGCTGCAACAGTAGCAATTAGGATCCCATAAAGTAAGAACCAGTCTGGCATAAGTTGGTAAAAGGGGTTCACATCTCCCAGCTTAGTTCCCTGTAAATGCCATAACCATACACCTTGACCGAAATAGTTCAGGATTAAACAGGTTTTAACGTATACCCAGCTGGTACGGATATTCCCCCGACCGCAATGGCCAAGATCAGAATATAAGGCTTCAGCTCCCGTTGTACATAAGAACACCGCGCCTATGATTAAAAAAGCTTCCGGATTAGTAGTTAGAATGTGATAAGCGTAGTAAGGATTGATCGCTTTGAGGATCTCCGGCATTTGCATAACGTATACTAGACCAAGTACGGCGATCATGGTAAACCATAACCACATAATTGGACCGAAAGCTTTGCCAACCAGTGAAGTACCAAACTGTTGCAATACAAACAAGACAGTCACAATCGCTATTACAATTGGAACGGTCGGCAAATCATGATAGATTAAGCCAAGTCCTTCGATAGCCGAGGAAATAGTTACCGCTGGCGTCATGATCCCATCGGCAAGCAAAGCTGCCCCACCAATCATCGCCGGGATGATCAGCCATTTGGCTTTTCGTTTTACCAAAGAGTAAAGTGAAAAAATTCCTCCTTCGCCTTTGTTATCAGCTTGAAGAGTAATTACCACATATTTGATAGTGGTTTGAAGGGTAAGTGTCCAGAAGATGCAGGACAATCCGCCTAGAATAAGATCTGGAGTGATGAGTCGTTCGCCGATTATTGCTTTGAAAACATAAAGGGGAGAGGTTCCTATATCTCCGTAAATGATACCTAAACTAATTAATAAACCTGCTGCACTTAACTTTTGACTGTGTTTATGACTATTCATCCGTAATAAAAAATAATGCGCCAAATGTATGAAAAAATAAAAGGCTGGTATCAATTAAATACCAGCCTTTTAACTTAATTGTTTTACTTCTTATTTTATGACTGGAAAGGCTGAAATTCTTAGTCTCGCACCACCCATTGGAACAAGTGTAAGTGCCGTCTCCGACTCCGAATTGCTGATTGGACTGGTCGGCAGGATGTCTACCAGACCAAATTTGTCTATTTTCCATTCTGGAATCAATTTCCCTTTGGCCTTTAACTCAATCGGTGCATTGCCATTAGTAAATGGATTACCATCTTTTGGCCATGATTTCTTTACAACTGTAAAGGAACGCTCAGGATTTAATTTGTCTAACACTAATCCGTAATTCCAGGCTGAAGTCGGGTGGATCTCGTAAGATGGCCATTTCTTCGGGTCAGCACCTTGCTGCCATTGTGAATCGCCAATAGCAGTTTCTTTGCTGTCTTTCATAATGTAGTTCTCCGCTATCTTTAAGGAATAGGTAAGGGGACCGTAGTTTACGCTTACACTATTTTTGTTCTTTTTCCATTCCCTAATTTCAATTGCCATAGGTAGTTTTAGCGTTACTTGATCTCCGTTTTTCCAAAGGTTTGTCAACTTGATATATCCTTCAGTCGCCGCTACTTTTACAGGTTTGTCATTGACCATCACTACTGCATCCTTGCACCAGGCCGGAACGCGGAGGTATAAAGGGAAGTTCACAACTTTCGGTGTATTGATTCGGATATTTACTTGATCTTCAAATGGGTACTTGGTTGTCTGATGAAGGGTAACCTCAACACCGCTGCCCACTTTCACCTTTACTGAACTTTCTGCATAAAGGGTAGCAGCAATGCCGTTGTCGGGAGTGGCCATCCAGGTGTTTTCAGCATAATAAACCCAACCTGCCGCATGGTTATGCTGGCAACATCTGGAGCTGAAAGGGTTCATCATCAAAAATGGGCCTGAGTTGTCGATACCAGGGTTATGGTTTTTAGCATCGCTAATCACCATGTTGGGTGCAGTTAAATACCTCAGCGCTTTGTAGTCTGGTGTAAACGCAGCAGAAAAAGTATTAAAAGCTACATCCTCACAGTTTTCCGCCCAGTAGGTATCACCGGTAATGCCCAACATCATTTGATCTGAGGTCATCTGTTCTACCATTCCGCAAGTTTCTACTGCCTGTCTGGGATCGTCATATCCTTTCCTGGAGTTCTCGTCGCCACCAAACATACCGCCCGGAACTTGTCCGTAAATATTCCTAATCAACAACTGGTTATTATAGCTCGCTTTAAGGTCTTGCTCATTATGGCTTTGTAGATAATAGGTTCCAGGTTCTCTGAAACATTGAGCGATATTTACGTTGTGCCAGTTGGGCAGGTTGTCCGACTGTCTCCAGTTGGCGGTATTCTTGTCCATCTTTGTAGCTAGGTCCAGTAAAAACTTGTCGCCAGTACGGTTGTAAAGCCAGTAAATGCTCACGATATTATCGCCACCTCTGCTATTTTCCCAATAATCTTCCAGCAGAAGTTCGTCAGGTATAGTTAGTTGCCATTTGAAGTATTTTGTCATCAGGACAATGACTTTTGGATCTTTGCTGTATTCGTAGTAGGATTGCAGGCACCAAAGCATGGGCATGTTTGTCCATAAGTCTCTTTTGCCTTTGCCTTTTTCTATTATAGGCCCAAAGTCTCCGCTTTCACGTTGATTCTTCAAAACTGCGTCGATCCAAAATTTTGTTTCCGCAAGCATTTTAGGGTCTTTAAGCATATAGCCGATGTTGGCATATCCTTTTAACCAGTAGGGAAGTTCTTCCCAGCCATGCTTTCCTTTCCCATCTTTATTTAACCAGGCATTATCATCTTTGGATAGCCAGATGCTGATCTCGCCAAGGTTTCCAGTAAGACCGTCTTTCTGTAAAACGAGTACGTTCTTAAGCCAGCCACCAGGTGTGATGCTTCCTACCGGTAATTTGATGAAATGGTTCTTTAACAATGGGGCTTTATTGCCGACGTAAAAAGCGTTGGTAGCCGTGTTATCGGTGTTTCTTACAGCGATACCAGCGGGTGTTTGTGCCGTAACATTTAAGACCTGCATTCCTATTATCAGGAATGAAGCCAGCATTTTATTTTTTGTCACCATCTTAATGCTTATTTCAGCTCTACTAATGATTTGTTGTATAGTTTATTTGTAACGCCTTTCAGCCTTTCTACCGGTACTTTAATCACTTTTCTGTCGTACGTCATGAATCCGTTGGTCTCATTCTCTACATCAGTTGTTTGTGTGTAAACAGCTGCAGATAAGCCTTTTTTGATGAGACCTTCCATAGTCACCATGAATGATGCATATTTATCGAACAGTTCGTCGGCCGTCTTAAATGTCTGGTAACCCCAGTTTTTATCTTGCAACCACGTATGGTCTTTAATAGGGAGGCCTAGTCCGCCAAATTCTCCTAAAACAATTGCATGTGTCGGGCCGAATAAATCTGGTCTCGGCATTTCAGGATTTGGATAGTGGTGCAAATCAACAATGTCTCCAGTGATTACGTGATTACCACCGCTCGCGCTGTTCACCAGGCGTGAAGGGTCTTTCTGTTTAGTCCATTCTGCAATTTCTTTAGTCTTAAATTGTCCCCATGCTTCGTTAAACGGTGTCCAAACAACTATACTTGGAAAGTTATAGAGGTCATCCATGATCTTATTCCATTCTTTACGGTAAATCTCCTCAGACGCTAGAGTACGGTTTTTATCAGTTCCGCCCATTTGTCCAAGGTTTGGTTCCCATCGGTTACCCAAGTCACCACTCGGCATATCCTGCCAAACCAGTATTCCTAATTTATCACAGTTGTAATACCAAAGAGCCGGTTCTACTTTAATGTGTTTACGGATCATATTGAAGCCCATCTCTTTCGTTTTGATGATATCAAATATCAATGCCTCGGTTGTGGGAGCGGTATACAAACCGTCTGGCCACCATCCCTGATCTAATGGGCCGTATTGAAATACAAATTCGTTGTTTAATAACATTCTTTGCGTACCGTTTTTATCAGGTCCAATTGATGATTTGCGCATCGCAAAGTAGCTACCGATCTCATCCACAACTTTACCGTTTCGAATAATTGCTACTTTTAGATCGTAAAGGAAAGGAGTGTTCGGCGACCATAATTTAGGGTTTGGAACGCTTAAAGCTGCTGTCTCGGTCGCTGTCACTTGTGCCTCGCCAACTTTAACGCTGCCATCAAACGCAGTGATTCTTAACATATCTCCAGTTTGAGCACTTTCCAAGATTGCTGATACAGAAATTGTTTTAGCATCTATATCTGGCGTTTGTTTAGTTGAAGCAATGTAGGTTTTAGCTACTCCTTCCAACCATACGGTTTGCCAAATCCCTGATACTGGGGTGTACCAGATACCTTCAGGTTTCATTAATTGTTTACCTCTTGGTTGCGGACCGCCGTCTGTTGGATCCCAAACGCTTAATACCAATTCCTGCTTGCCACCCTTCTTAATGAATGCAGTGATGTCGAACGAGAATGGATCGAATCCGCCTTCGTGGGTGCCTACTTTAATGCCGTTTAACCAGAGGTCTGTTTTCCAGTCTACCGCACCAAAATGTAACAATACGCTGTTCTTCATGTTAGATGGTATTACGAAAGAAGTCTTGTACCAAAGCAGGTTGTCTTTAGTTATGCTTTTGCCAACTCCTGAAAGGGAAGACTCTACTGCAAAGGGAACCAAAATTTTTCCCTGATAGGCTTTTGGAGCAGCTTCATCTTTAGTTGTGATTGCATAATCCCAAAGACCATTCAGGTTTTTCCAGTTGTTTTTTCTCACCAAATGTGGTCGTGGATACTCTGGAAGGGGACTTGCAGGATTTAACTTTTCTGCCCAGGGAGTAGAAATTTTTCCAGCTACAGGTTTCCAGGTTTGAGCTTGTGTACCTGTCGTCAGCGAAACTGACAATGTTTGTGCGACACATAATCCAATAAAATAGGATACTAATTTCATAAAATGTTATTTGGTTAATAAAGTGTGTTCTTATGGCTGATGGCCATAATTGTTAATCCAAAGTAAGCGATTACGATTTTACAAATCGGCTCAAATGTTAGGCAATTTGTCTCAATATGATAGGAATATGCTAATTTGGTGCCGGTGAAATGCTTGCTTAGACTTTTATTGCTCCTGGTGCTGCTAACTACTAAAGTTAGCAGTCAGTCCTACGATTTCCGTCATTATCAGGTAGAGCAAGGACTATCCTACAATTCTGTTTTCAGCATCCTTCAGGATTCAAAAGGTTTCATGTGGTTTGCAACCAAGGACGGGTTGAATCGCTTTGATGGATATAATTTTAAGATCTTTAGGAATGATCCATTGGATAGTACTTCCATTGGAAGTAATGTGAATTTTTGCTTGTACGAAGACCCACAGCAGACGCTCTGGGTTGGCACATCCAAGGGTTTGTATCAGTACAACGATACATTACAACGTTTTACACTTATCTCTGGAACGCGCAATAAGTACATCATTGATATCATGGGCGATAAACAGGGGCATATTTATCTACTATTTGATGGACAAGTTCATAGCTTCAACAAGAAAACAAAGGAGTTAAAACTCTTTTCGGAAAAACAGGATTTTAGGGTTTCTTCTATGTTATTAAACGTCGACAATTCCCTTTGGGTTTCTACAAGTGAGGGGTATTTGAAGCAATATGTTACTGGATATGATAACTTTAGGTCCTTTAACTTATTTAATCACTCCAAGTCGGTGAATGGACATTGGATAGATCGCATCTACCTCACAAAACGCAATTCCATTCTGGTTGGGACTTCCCATCAAGGGGTAAAATTATTCGATCTGAAAAGTCTGAAATATAAAGATATCTTAACTTACAATCCCGATCAGACGGCAGTATTCGCAAAAGAATTCATTCATTATGAAGGTGATGTGTACTGGTTTGCCACAGAATCAGGAATCTTTGTTTATGATCTTTCGACTGGGAAATATACCCAACAAAAAAAGGATCACGACAATCCTTATGCTTTGTCAGACAATGCAGTCTACACTTTCGCAAGGGACAAAGAGGGTGGTGTGTGGGCTGGCACCTATTTTGGTGGTGTAAACTACTATCCTAAGCCATTCACTGCCTTCGAGAAATTTTTCCCTGGAAGCGGCAGGTTTCCAATTAGTGGAAACGCGGTGCGGGAAATTACTTCCGATAAATATGGTAACCTTTGGGTTGCGACTGAAGATGCTGGTTTGAATAAGATCAGTTCTGCAGGCAAAATCCAGCAATTTATGCCCGGCCCTGGTGAATACAGTATAGCCCATACTAATATTCACGGAATTCTGGCAATAGATAATGAGCTCTGGATAGGAACTTATGAGCAAGGATTAGATGTTTTAGACATCCCGACTGGCAAAGTAATCAGGCATTATGATAAAGGAACTGGACCGACTGATATCAAGAGCAATTTTGTAGAATCTATCTATAAAACGAAAAATGGACTGATACTTTTGGGAACTTCAAATGGTTTGGTAAGTTTTAACCGTAAAGCAAATAGCTTTCTTCCTGTCGGGGGTTTCCCCCCGAACTTTCATTACATGAGTCTTTTGGAAGATGCCTCTGGTACAATTTGGGGTGGGACGATCGGCAATGGTCTTCATTATTATAATCCAATTACCAAGGAGCAAGGAGAATACAGGATGGTTTCTGGTGATGAGGGAAATATAAGCGATAATTTCATCAACTCATTGTTTATTGACCGGGAAAATACGCTTTGGGTAACTACAGAAAACGGACTCAATAAGCTTGATTCTAAAAGCAAATCTTTTAGTAAATACGGAACAAAGGATGGCTTTCCCAGTAATGTGTTTTACAGGATTGAACAGGATATAAACGGTATGCTTTGGGTAAGTACGGCAAAAGGCTTGGTTTCATTTGATCCTAAAGCCGTTAAACAACGAATTAAGGTTTATACGAAGGCTAGTGGGCTTCTAAGCGATCAGTTTAACTATAAATCTTCATACCTTGATACTAAGGGCAAACTGTATTTTGGAAGTGTGACTGGGATGATAGCTTTCAATCCCTCCTCATTCACTACAAATACTTTAAGTCCGAATGTTTATATTACAGGTTTCCAGGTATTTAATAAGGAGATTTCGATTGACGGTTCCATTTTAACTAAATCTATTACTTATTCTGATCAAGTCGAATTGGATTATGATCAATCTACGTTTAGTATCGACTTCGCCGCATTAGCTTACACCGATTACGAAACCGCCCAGTACGAGTTCAAATTAGAAGGTTTAGATAAAGGCTATACCCATTTGGATAAGAACAGGAGAGTCTTTTATACGAAATTGTCGCCCGGGACTTACTTGTTTATTGTTCTTGCTGCTAATAGTAGTGGCATTTGGAGCAAGGAGCCAACAAAACTGGTAATTGTTATTTCCCCGCCTTTTTGGAAAACCTATTTGGCTTATGCATTATATGTTTTCAGTTTAGCTGTAATGACTTGGTTTGGTATTCGATATTTGGATAAGAGACGGCTGGCAGCGAATAAGCGTAAAGTCGAAGCGCTGGAGTATCAAAAGGAACGTGAGATTTATCAGGCAAAGGCAGATTCGTTCACGCATTTGATAACTATCACGCAGTCAAAACCGGATCAGGTACTGCTGAATAAACTTAATGATTTTATATTGGACCATCTTTCGGATACAAGTATGGACGTAGATCAGCTGGCAGAAAGCTTGAATATGAGTAGGGCTACGTTTTACAGGAAGGTTAAAGCCATATCCAATTTAACGCCAAATGAGTTGATCAATATCACGCGTCTGAAAAAGGCTGCTGAACTGCTAATACATTCTGATTTAAAAATACAACAAATCGCGAGTGAGACTGGGTTTAGCTCACAAGCACAATTCGGTCGGTCATTTGCGAAGCAGTTTGGAATGTCACCCTCAGAATATGCGCAAAACACACTTCCGCAAACTGAGATATGAGGTTAAGCTTTAATTTGACCATTAACTTTATGAGGAGAATTAAATTATACTGATTAAACGTAATGTGGCGAAAAGTATAGATAGAGGATCGATGCAGTACTTTAACCATTCTGCGATGTATGAATCAATCTTTGAAGAGTCAGTTAACGAAGGAAACAACCAGAGTCATCTGTAAAAGATCCTGATGTTACTGCGCTCACAAACTGGTCATGATTTTACTTTATATAAGCAGAATACCATCACTCGCAGGATAGAAAGGAGAATCGCCTTACATCAACTGCCAGATTATCTCTATTACGTAAACTACATTTGGAAACATCGAACATGGAAGGACTGGATTTTGCTTCTCTAACGTCGTTTTTGAAGTTTCTCCTGATCGCCTTGAGCGCTATTTTGTAAAGAAAAATAATGAGTATGTGGATATGACTGTTGAAGCTCTCAGTAAAGAGGTTCAATTGTATGTTTTTAGATTGGCTCAGGAACTCCTTAACAATTGGTTAAAACATCCCCAGGCTACAGAATACATAGCCCATGTTAAAAATACTTCTGGCAGAAGATCATAATGTAGTTAGAAATGGTATAAAGATGCTTTTGGAAACTGAAAGTAGCATTCAGGTCGTTGGATAAATGGTCAACGGTTTAATTTGCTAAACAAACTAATCAGTAGCGTCGGCCTTAATCAGGATGCTGCATTCAATGAAGGAGACTTTTCATGAAGGGGGGTATTAAAGTAGCAATCAATCTTTATGATGACTTTTGAAGAATACCTTGGACAATTTGAGTCGGTTTGATGTTTAATTATTAGCTTTTTTATTATTTAAATGTTAAAAGCTACGGAAAGAATCAAGATGAAAAACTATTCTGCAGCTAAGAAGTTTTATAATGTATCCAACATTAATCTAACAAAACATGGAAAATAGTAAAGAGATAATCAACGATCTGGAAGGATTGATAAATATCTGCAACGATGGTAAAGAAGGGTATGATCATGCAAGTAAAGCTACCGAGAGTATTGAACTTCAGGGTGTGTTTTTAAAACTTTCAGCACAACGCGTAAGTTATGCTCAGGAATTGAAGGATCACATATCAGTTCATGGAGGTGATTCCCATAACAATGATGGTGGCGTCATGGGCTCATTACATAGAACCTGGATGGATTTTAAGCAAATATTTACCAGTAAAGATGATGTAGCTATATTAGGTGCAATTGATACTGGTGAACAGGCTGCTATAGAAAAGTATGATCGATGTATCATAGATTATCCTTCTCATGAGGATCATTTAGAAATGCTTAAAAAGCAGCGGTTCGGAATAGCCGAAGCGCTAAGGGAAATACAAGCGCTAAAAGCTCAGTTCGAGAAAAGGTAAGGGTGCCGCGCTTCATGGAACGGCAGCGAAGGGTCTAAAGGAATTCTTCGCCCTGATCTTTATTTAAACCAATTTCCGAATTGTTGACATTTAAGTCGGATGAGGCATCCTTCTCCATTTCGGTTTCTGCTACTGCTTCATCCCTTTCAATATTATCCTGGTCTGAGGGTACTTCTTTGTCTTCAACTACCGGTTTATCTTTTGGTGGGGTCATTATCAGTAATTTATTGTTAATTTGAATTTTAAAACAAAATTACAGCTTGAAGGTTTTTTATAGTATAAACTATCAATATCATGGCTGAGAAAAAAGCAGATAAAGACCCTTGTTGGAAAAACCACAAACAGGTAGGGATGAAACATAAAGACGGCAAACAGGTTCCAAACTGCGTCCCTAAAGAATCGAAGTTAAAAAAGAAATAACGTTAAGATTTTTTGTTATTGGATCAATTCAGAAATGCTTCCACAGCGACCTGCACTTCCGAGGGTATTTCTCTGTTAGATTGATTCTTTAAATTATGAAGACCTGAATTAAATTTCTCTATGAAAGTCCCCTCGTCTTTGTTGATTTTCAAATATCCCTGATCAAAAAACCGCTCTTCAACATTGTCGGAAGAATCCATGGAGCGGAACGACAGTAATGATACTTGGAATGAGAACTTATCGACCTGCAACCATTTATAAACATCAGAGATATCAGCATCTTCGGACAAATCGGTGCGCTTAATTTCAAGGATACTCAAGCTTCCATTTTCAAGGTAGTACAGTGTTTTAAAAGCAGGTTTCATAAGTTCGGTTGGTGGAAAGTTTTCAATAATAGTGGTCAATGGATATAAATCAAAGTTTGTGCCGTATTTGGAATTTAAATACCCATTTAGAATATTTCACAGTGATGATTAAGAAGCTACCTATTATTTCGCTGTTTACCTCTTTCTCATCATTTACGCAACAAGAAATACCGCGTTATCCAAAAGTTATTCCGAATTCTTAGATAATTGAAAACTTGAAGATTAGGACACCGAATGGTAGAGTGGACAGCTCGACCAATTATTAGGTTATATTTTGGATGAAAAGCATGAACTTCCTACCTTGGCAGAAAAATCATTCCAGATGAAACCAATGAAAAAAATGTTTCCTGCAATTTTAACGATCGCGTTTTTAACCGCCTGTTCAAACGGTAGTGATCGAAGTCGTACGCGACATCAATTTACACTGTGAGAGATATAGGCGAAAACCCTGTTGCCATAATTCAGCAAATTTGTGTCACTTCATCGGCATTCAAAACCACTGATGGGATAGGTGTTTCCTCCGCATTGGAAGCAATACAAAAAAGTATTCCATTACAAAACTCACCGACGTTACTGATGGTGAAGTAGTGTTGGAAATATATGATAGATTGACAGGTATTGCGTTTGAGACTGATAGCAAAGGAATTTGTAGGGCAGTTATTATTCACCGGGCTAATGAAGGATTAAAAACAACTTCTCTGTCGTTACGTTAAAAAAAAATATATATGACAAAATTAACAATAGGATGGATTGGGCTTGGGACGATGGGTATTCCTATGGCAAACTCACTAATAAAAAGTGGTTATGAATTAACCGTTTATAACAGAAATCCAGATAAAGCGCAAACATTGCAAGATCAAGGAGCCGTTCTTGCAGGTAGTCCAGCTGAGTTGATGTCTAAGGTGGACATCGTTATCATCATGGTGACGGACGACAAAGCAATAAATGAAATCTTTGAAGGAGCAAATGGTTTGCTCTCAAGTCAAAACCAGGGAAAAACGATCATTAATATGAGTACTGTGTCTCCTGGAATTAGCATTCATATGCAGGCGCTTTGCAGTCAGCAAGGCAATCATTACCTGGATGCTCCTGTTTCAGGAAGTGTAAAGCAAGCTACGGAAGCCACATTGGTTATTATTGCTGGTGGGGACGCCCAGGTCTTTGAAAAAGTTAAGCCTGTTCTGGAAACCATTGGAAAACTCGCCATTCGTTTTGGAGATGTTGCTGCCGGAAACCGTGTTAAGTTGATTGTGAATACCTTCCTTGCCATTCAGGCTCAGGCATTGGCAGAGGCAATGCGTTTTGCGGAGGATTTGCAAGTAGATAAGTCTGAATTGATGAATGTCTTAAACAACAGTGCGTTGGCAAGTCCCTTTATAAAAATTAAAGGTGAGGCTATTGTGAGAGGTAATTTTAAGCCAGCATTTAGCTTGAATAATATTGTCAAGGACTTAAAGCTTGCGGAAGATATCGGCCTAAATTATCCTTTAGGTAAGACGGCCCTAGATAGCTACCAGTCTGCGGCTTCCAACCACGGCTTAGAAGATATTATCGGTATCTTCAACGCTTTGAAGAACGCTAATTGACATTTGCTGATGTTGTTTTGCTTGCGAAGCAGCGGTATATCAAAAAGTGGATCGCTGATATTGCCGTTAAGCGGTACATTACGAAGAATTAGTAAGAGTGGGACTAGAATTGCTTCTCAGCCAACTGGAATCCTTTGCCTATCCAATCTGTTTTAAGATTAGTGGGCAAATTTAGTAGGTATGCCTTCTGGATGCGGGCATCTTTTATCGCTCGAAATGCAGGGCGAATGTTGGGACATTTATCCATTGGACAGCATCCACAATAGATCACAACCGTTTTATCTTTCGAAATTCCTTTGATGGCTTTCTTAAAAAGTTCAAGCTTTTCTTGTTTGCTTGCTGCTCCTATGTGTGTGGCACCCTCAATATCTTCTGCCACCCCGATATTGTAGACCAACACCTTTCCGGTCTTCATCATGGTAACTAACGCCGCAGGTTGAAGGAGCTGAGTTGTTGACCATGGGTTACTTTGCAATGTAGCTGCAGGTTGCTGACTGAATGCGTTTAAGCCAGCCATGGTAATTAATAGGGTAAGTAATAACAGTTTGGATTTCATGGCGATTTAATTTATACGTAAAGTTATAAAAAACTAATGGAAGTCAGGAATTGGATTTATTTCTAAAAAATGGTATTATTGATTTATGGAACGCAGAACATTCATCAAACAGGGATCGGTTGCTACAGCCGGATTTTCAATTTTACCAACTGGAAGGTTATTCGCCGTAGATAACGGAAAAGTAAGATTGGGTTATATTGGAGTAGGCGCAAGAGGAATGAGTCATATTTCTGAGGGCGTACTCAGGGATGATGTAGAAGTTGTTGCGATTTGTGACACCCAGGAAAACTCTCTGAGCATATGCAGATCCTTTATTGCTAAAAATGGGCGACCTGCTGCCAAGGAATATACTGGGGGTTTGGACGCCTTTAAGAAGTTGCTGGATAGGAAGGATCTTGATGCGGTAATTATTGCCACACCATGGCAGTTCCATAAAGATCAGGCTATATATGCTATGAATGCTGGCAAGTATGTTGGTTGTGAAGTCATCGCAGGACTAACTGTAGCCGACCACTGGGACATTGTTAATACTTCTGAAAAAACCAAGATGCCTTACATGACGTTGGAAAATGTTTGTTATAGACGAGATGTTATGGCGGCTTTGAATATGGTACGTAAAGGGTTGTTTGGTGAACTTCTACATTTAGAAGGTGGTTACCAGCACAATCTTAGACAAGTTCTTTTTAACGATGGAAAGAAATATTACGGTGGTGGAGTAGAGTTTGGGCCTAAAGCCGTAAGTGAGGCGCAATGGCGAACTCAGTTTAATGTTGATCAGGACGGTGATCTATATCCAACGCATGGAGCAGGTCCAATTCTGCAGTATGCAAACATCAATAGAGGTAATAGCTTTACTAATCTTGTTTCGTTTAGTTCCAAAGCCAGGGGGCTTGCAGCCTATGTGGAAGAGCTATCTCCGGGACATCCGAATGCCAAGATAAACTACAAGAACGGTGATATCACTACTACCATGATTAACTGTGCAAATGGAGAAACTGTTTTGTTAAGTCATGATACCCATTTGCCGAGGCCTTATTCTCTTGGATTTAGGGTGCAGGGAACAAATGGAATCTGGATGGATGTCAACAAGTCAGTTTACATAGAAAAGCAGGCTAAAAATAACGATGTATGGGATCCTGCACAAGAATGGTTCGATAAGTACGATCACCCGCTTTGGAAAAAGTACGAGAAAGAAGCTGTAAGCGCAGGACATGGTGGAATGGATTGGTTTGTGTTTAACGGCTTTGTCGAGGCAGTTAAACAAAAGAAACAAACACCAATTGACGTCTACGATTCCGTAACTATGAGTGTGATCACGCCTTTATCTACCAAGTCTCTTAAAGAAGGCAATATGCCGCAGAAGTTCCCGGATTTTACAAAGGGTAAATGGAAGGATAGAAAGAATACCTTTGCGTTGGATGACAGCGGATTCTAGATAAACTCCAATTCCAAATCCATATAGCGCTGGAGTAATTTTATTTGATTTCCAGCACGCTTGAGGTTATGTAACGGATATTTGATTGGGTAGTAAACATCTCCATTCAGAAAATCTGTCAAGAACCTAACAGCTTGCATATAGATCATAAATCTACCGCTGTATAAGAATAGTTCTCGTTCCACCGCGGTCATTTCTTCGCCCATTTCTTCCAGGTATCCCCTGCAGATCTGGTTAAAAACTTCTTTTCTAACAGTGATCATATCGAAATCCTGTTCTTCCTCGGTAGATTCGGATAGGTAGGTACGCATCATATCGCCAACGTCACTAATAAAGAATCCAGGCATCACCGTGTCTAAATCTATCACACAAAGCCCATTATCGTTATGATCAAATAATACGTTGCTGATTTTTGTGTCGTGATGAATTATTCTTAGCGGTATGAGTTTCTCTTCAACAATTTGATTATAGCGAAAAGCAATATCCATATAGTTTTTAACCTTATGAATTTCTGAGGTTGCCAGCGTGATCCGTTCTTCTTGGGCGTTTTCTAAGGCTTTATTGAACTGTGTTACACGTAGATCGAGGTTATGAAAATTTTCTAATGGGTAGGCAAAGTTATCGGTTTTCAAATCTTTGAGGAGCCTACTGAACTTTGCGAACTGCTTTGCAGCCTGATAGGCTTGACCCGCTGAAGTAACTGAATCTAACGTATATGAACCAGAGATGAAAGGTTGAACTCTATATACTTCATCATTGTGGGCGACCGATATGCGCCCGTCGAGTGTAACTGTTGGTCCAGCGAAAATATATTCTGGATTGCTTTCACTTAGATATGTTTTTATCAATGAAAGGTTATGGTCGATACGTTCTGGAGATTTAAAAACGTTGGTATTGATTCGCTGTAATATATAGGTGCCAGTAATGCTGTTCACTTTCCATGTGCAGTTGATTAATCCTGTGCCGAAAGGAGTTATTTGATCTGGCTCTGCTGAGACGCCATATTGATCGAGAACGTATTGAAGCGCGTTGCTATGAATCATCATCGAGTAGTCCGGTTACCAGTCGTTTCTTCTCGTTCGTAGTTTTCAATGTGACTTTCCATGTATCAGGGAGCTAAGTTTATGCGGCAGGCAGAAATTCATTTACACGATTTAAAATTACGAAAAGATCAAAAGGTTTAGCAATGAAGCTGTTGGCACAAGACTTACTTCTTTCAAATTCTGAAGGAAGGTGTGCTGACATCAGAAGAACAGGCTTTTCCTTGTAACAACTATCATGTTTAATTTCAGAACAGATCTCCAATCCGTCCCCGTCCGGAAGCATAACATCAAGGAGAAAAAGATCAGGAACTTTTAAAAGTAGACGGGTGTGGAAAGCTGCCGAGGTTTCGAAAAGCTCCACATCGAAACCCTCATCGCTTAAAAAATATTGGAGTATGAAACCAATATCTTTATTGTCTTCCACAATATAAATGCTCTTTTTTTTCATAATAATGTAAATCATAGGTAGATGATTTAGTCAAGCTAATGACCCTTACAGCGTAACAAACGTTGTGCCGAGAATCCTACAAACATTTGCAAGAAATCATTGTTAGATTATGGCACCAACACAACACATATTATTATGGACAGCATTAATCAAAATCAACCGGAAGAGAACAAAGAAAACTTGAGTGCCCAGGGTGCCTGGAAGAAGATCAAAGACCAGATTCAAGAATCTGATACCTGCTTCTTCTGTACAGAGCCAGCAACGGGTCCCTCTGCAGGGGTTAGACCAATGAGTATTCAGCAGGCCGATGAAGAAGGCAATCTATGGATAATGATAGCGAACGACAGTCATACTTATCAGGAAGTGTTATTAGATTCAAGAGTTAAGCTTTACTTTCAGGGATCTAAACATGCAGACTTTTTGTATTTAACTGCAGATGCTACAATTCACAACAATGAGGCGAAAATCAAAGAGTTGTGGAATCCTATCTTAAAAACATGGTTTACAGAAGGAGAGGATGATCCAAGGATTGCCTTACTTAAAGTAGTTCCGTCAAATGGATATTACTGGGATAATAAACATGGTAACTTTGTTGCGGGTGTAAAAATGATGTTAGGAGCTGCAATTGGCAAAACCTTAGATGATTCAATTGAAGGTAAGTTGAAAGTCTAAAACTTGTAGAAACTTACTGGGGCGGGATGATTGCAAAAGGTGCGGATACTTTTTGGGAAGCTTATGATACTGATAACGATAAACTTTCTCCGTACAACTTCTTTCCGATCAATAGTTATTGTCATGCCTGAAGTTGTACTCCAGTGTATTTTATACGAAAATGCCCTGAAATCTTTCAAAAATAGTCAGTGAACCTTTTTAAATTAACAAAGGTTTACGAGACTAGGTTATCATGGAAGCAACTTACCAGTCTGTAGCTTGAAGGTAAGCCAGTTAAGCTTAAATAATAAAGATTTAGGGAATATTTTGTGCAAAGATTCTATATTTACGATATACACAAAATATTTTTTGAATTAATGAAACAAATCAACCAACCACAAAAACTAGTTACTCTAATTATCTTACTTTTTACACTGGCCAGCTATTCTTACGGTCAGAAAATAGGTAAGTACACGAAATACGTAAATACCTTCGTCGGTACAGCGCCACTAACCGATCCGAAGATATTGGGCTATGAATTGCCGAAGGGATGGCGTTCCTGGGCGGGTTTGACCTTTCCAGGCAGTTCCCTTCCAAACGCCATGGTCCAATTAAGTCCGATGACAGAATATGGGTCCGGTGCTGGTTATGAGTACGAAGATGATATGATTTATGGCTTTACGCATACCAACAAAGGCCACTGGAACTTATGTAATATTCCATTGTTACCGCTATCCAATCCTGAAGCGAAGTTCGGTTCTAAGTTTTCTCATCAGAATGAAAGCTCATCACCTGGTTTTTATCAGGTTTATTTAGAGGATTACAAAGTGAACGTAAGCCTAACTTCAACCTTGAGATGCGGATTCCATAAGTATGAATACAAAAATAATACTGATAGACAAATCCTTTTCGATCTTGCAAGAGCTAACAATAGAGTAGGCAATTGGACTATAGAGCAGGAGGGGAAAAACGTTTTGAAAGGCTTTCAGCAAGCTGGAGGGAAGATCTATTTCTATGCAGTTTTGAATACTCCTGTAGATAGATTGGAAAGAAAAGAGGAGGGTAAGCAAAATGGATACGCGATAGCGCATCTTGCTAATGGCTCGACTGGAGCTGTCGAGGTTAAGATAGGTCTTTCCTTCGTAAGTGTCGAAAATGCAAAACTCAATCTGGAAGCAGAGATAGCCGGTAAAACCTTTGACCAGGTTCGCACGGAGGCAAATGAGACTTGGGAAACCTTGCTATCATCCATCCAGGTAAAAGGTGGAACCGAAAAGCAAAAGGGAATGCTTTACTCTTGCTTATATCGCTCGTTCTTGTGGCCTGCACTTCGGAGTGATGTAAATGGTGAGTTCACAGACGCTAAGCAAAATGTTTCAAAGGGGGATTTCAACTATTACACAGAACCCTCATTGTGGGATACTTATCGTAACAAGGATGTTTTACTGGGTCTGATTTCACCAAAAGTTACACTTGATGTGATCAAGTCGATGAAAGATGTCGGCGATAAAACAGGATTCATCCCAACATTTTTTCATGGTGATCATGGTGCGTCATCGATAGCCGGAGCGTATTTGAGAGGGATTGATGGCTTTGATGTTAAAGGCACTTACAATATCCTCCTGCGAAATGCGAATATTTCGCCGGGAGCAAGGCCACATATAGACGAGTACATTGCGAAAGGATTTATCTCTGATCCTGACGTTGCCAGCCCAAATGTGGAGACAAAAGCTAATGCTGGTGTTTCCAAAACTTTAGAGTATTCTTACGATGATTATTCCCTTGCGCAGATCGCTAAAAAACTGGGTGATAGTGCAAACTACAAATCACTTATGGCAAGATCTCAGAATTACAAAAACATGTTTGATCCTGCAACAAGATTCATGAGGGGTAGATTGGCAAATGGAGACTGGATAAAGCCATTTAACCCTCAATATCCTTACTATGAATATATGTATAGGGAGGCAAATGCGTGGCAAGTTTCATTTTTTGCCCCTCATGATATGCCAGGTTTAATTAAATTGTACGGGGGTCCGACAGGTTTCGAATCCAAACTAGACTCCTTATTTACTTTGCCATGGAACCCAAAATACATTGCCAGGAACGTGGAAACCATGATAGGACAATATTGCCATGGAAATCAGCCTGACCATGAGGCACCATTTGCGTACTATTTTATCAATAAACCGGAGAAGTCCCAAAAAATCCTTGACAATATTTTGAATAACCTTTATGGGATCGGTAAGGAAGGATTAGCGCTTTCAGGAATGGATGATGCCGGCGAGATGTCGGCCTGGTATGTATTCAGCGCTCTTGGCTTATATACATTCTCTGCTACCGATCCTGAGTATCTGGTAACTGCGCCGCTGTTTGACGAAGTGAAATGGAGATCAAGCAATGGAAAGATGATCACGATCAAAAAGCCGGGAAAAGGGAGAGCGATTACTTCGATCAAGGTTGATGGTAAATTGAATAAAGGATATTTTGTGTCTCATGATCTGTTTAAAAACGGGGGTACTATAGATATTGCCACAAAATAATTAGTCGGCGTTAGTTGTTTTTCCTGCGCTTTTAATCGCATAAGATATCCCGACAAGGAGCAGCAGCGTGGCCGTGAACCCCATTGCTACATCCAGTGAATAGTGAAAGGCAATAAAGCCTAGTAAAGCAGGTCCCGCCAACTGGCCCGTATAACCCATTACGCTAACCACAGGGATTGAGACCGAAGCAGGAACGTTTTTTAAACGTCCTGCTTCGCTAAAAAAGATAGGAACTATGTTAGCTGCGCCCACCCCAAGCAGCACAAAGCCTAGAAGTATAATTGGTAACCAAGTACTGAAAACTACCAAAAAAAGTCCACCGGAAGCGACCAGCGCTCCAGTAATAACTACTATTCGACCATCGAGTTTCATAATTATTTTATCCCCTAGAAGTCGCATCACTGCCATGGCTATGGAAAAGGCTGCATACCCAATGCCTGCGAATTCAGGATCAATACCCCGGTTTTCCCGTAAAAAAAGGGCACTCCAATCCAGCATAGATCCCTCGGATAAGAATACCGCAAAACACATCAACCCTAGGAAAAGCAGGCTTCCTGTTAACCAAGAGAACCTTTGTGGAGGACCTTCTGTTTTTTTAGGAGTAAATTTGGCCATCACTTCTTTTTCCATTGCTAACGTAAATAGGTTCCTGTAATTTATTATAGCGATGAACAGCAATGCTCCTGAAATAGAAAGGATTGCTAACAGAGCGGGCAGACCTAATTTGATTAGAAAGCCAAGTCCTAAAGAACCGAGTAAACCACCGACACTAAAGAGTCCATGGAAGGAAGACATAATAGGCTTGCCATGCTTATTTTGAACCTGCACCGCATGGGCGTTCATCGCTACATCGATCGCACCAACGGCAGCACCGAAACCAAACAGCGCAATTCCCATCCAAAAAATCGAGTTTATGAAGAGGAGTAGTGGTAAGAGAACTGCAATCAGGATGGCTGACCAAAGCATCACGATTCTGCTGCCGAACTTATGGGACAGTATTCCTGTAACCGGCATCATCGCAATAGCACCACCGCCAAGCAAGAGCAATAGAAGTCCAAGGTTTGCATCGTTCAATGCGAGTCGTTCTTTTGCATAAGGTACCATTGGTGCCCAGCTTGATATGCCTATTCCACAAACTAAGAACATGGCTTTTGTAGCCACTTTTGCTGCTATGGTTTTATTTGATGCTTCCAATGCATTAAAGGTAAAATATATCGAGGTACTTGCGAATGCTTAATTGCTTTTATCGCATAATATGAATTAATGCTGGTAAACCAGGTAACTTCTGGTGTCAATGAATTTATCGCTAATTTTCTTACTTTAGTAAACCATATGAAACAAATTCTTTTACTCCTTACTTTATTTCCCTGCGTATTCGTGAATGCGCAAATAAACAAAATAAAACCTATTTTCAATGGGAAAGATTTGGAAGGCTGGACTAAGTTTCTACAAAAACAAGGCGTTAATAGAGATCCGCAAAATGTCTTTAAAATAGAAGACGGTGTACTTCATGTTTCAGGTCAGGATTTTGGATACATTGCCACAAAGAAAAGCTATAAAAATTTTCATCTTTCACTGGAATTTAAATGGGGTGAGAAGAAATATCCACCTCGCGAACACGATAAAAGAGATGCAGGGGTGTGTTACAACGTAGAAATACTGAAGGATAAAATCTGGCCTAAATCTGTAGAATGTCAAATCCAAGAGGGTGATGTTGGCGATCTATGGCTAGTTGACAGTGTCACCGCTTTTGTTGACGGTATAAAAACAGAACCTAAGGACTACGCTACAGTAATGAAAATAAGAGATGGCGAGCGGAGTCATGGGGAATGGAATAAAGTGGAAATCATCTCTAAAAATGGCAAATTTAATTTTATCGTCAACGGTGTTTTGGTGAATGAAGGTGAATATGTCAGCCTAAATAGCGGTCGCATTTTACTTCAATCCGAAGGTGCTGAAATTTTTTATAGAGACATTAAAATCGAAGAATATCCTGATTTGGTTATCAATTAACCATTGACTTGTTTCAATACCAGGTTAGCCAATACCAGAAATATCACATAAGCCGCGATATTTGTCACAATAACCCTTGCGTATTTTGTGCTCATGTTGTTGTCACTTCTAAATGCCTGAAAATTGAATATGGTGGCTGCTATACCCAATGCGCCACCCACAGCCCCACCTACAAAAACGAGTAATACTGGAAGTGCTCCAAGTACAAACTGATACCACTCTAACTTTTTTGCTACTAAATGTTTCCGACCGTCGATTACTAATGTAGGCGCGAAATCCGGAAAGGTAGATTTTGGAAAGCCTTTCACGATACCACTCGTGGTAGGTATCAGGAATGGCTGACCTTTTTCTGTAGACTGCTTCAGTAATTTTCCATCCATGGATAAGTATGACCTCCCAGTCAGAACAGAAGATTCTAATTCAAATGTGGAGTTGGGGTAGTTGTCGATCGTAAATTTGTATTTCAATTTGTTGTGTGGTTTAATGGTTCCCAATTTAACGGATATAAATTGAATCCCGAAATTACAGAATTGTCCAGCGCCATCATGAAGGTAGCTTCAAACATTTTACATTTCTAAAAAATTTTTGAATACTAATGACATTAGTATAGATTTGTCTCGTGTTTAATGCAGAAGTACAATATATTGGAGAAACTCCATGGCATCGGGATTGGAAAAAAGCGTTTGCTAAAGAGTTTAGGGAGGTAAGTTTCGCTGATCCGGCGATGGGGCAATTGCATAGGGCAGACGTTCATACCGCTTGTGGAACTACGCTTGAGTTTCAGAATTCTCCAATCTGTATTGATGAATTGACGAGTCGCGAAACCTTTTACCCTAAGATGATCTGGATCTTGAACGGCAAGAAATTCAAAGGCTTCAGGATTTTGAAAAGTCTTCCCGATGTAGATGATCCCCGTTTAAGTAACTATGAATTTTGCCATACGGATCATTTAAAAATGATCAGGAAGTCTGATATTACGAATGGCTTGGGAAAGCCAAAAGCCCTAACTTTCCATCACCCTGAATTGCGTAGTATACCACTGACATCCCATTACTATTCTTTCTGCTGGAAACATCCACACAGCGTATGGTACCAAGCAAAGGCCCCAATTATATTTGATCTTGGTGGGTATTTTCTGTACCAGTTGAAACACCGAAGACAGCTTTCAGGCGATTTTAGCTATCTTCATATGATACCCAGGAAAGCATTTATCAGTCAGTACTAATGCAATAGGTGACTGTTTGATTTACACAGCAACCAATGTTTTTATAGTCTTTTAAGTGTGCACTTAAGGATTTATGTGCACACTTACCAATTTAAGTGAGCAGTTGACCTTTTTTAAATATTAAATCTGCTTTTTTTAAACAGCAGTATTGTAGGTTCGTTTAAGCAATCAACCAATGCTGCTTCTAATTATGCTACTTTATACTTCTACATTTCCCAATTTTAGGGTCACAAAGAACGGCGTTACTAGTTTATTACTAGTGCCCTCAGCTATGTCTTGGCTTCGTGTCTGCTTCGGGTCTGCTTCGTGTCTGCTAGCGCTCGGCCCGAAGGAAACAGCCATAAAACACATAGCGGAGCGGTATTTGAAAAACTTCAGTACAAACCACATATCAACGACAGTATTTTCTCAAAAAACAAAGTTGGAAAGTTGTGATTGTTTAATCCATTTACCAAGGATTGAATTGTCTCTTTAGATTGCACTAAAGGGACAATAATTCAGGTTAGAGGTAAAGACAAATCATAAATTCGTCCAGTTTCCAATATCATCAACAAGCACTATGGTCGTCAATCATGTGATTAACTAGATCTTTTTAAGAAAATATTGAGGCAGTAGAATAAAACGGTTAAATTCCCCTCCAATGGAGTTCGGCATCTAAAAGTCTAGTTTCAAAATCGTATACCGGATACTTGCTTTCAATAAGCTTGATCAGCATTTCAGCAGCTATTTGACCGATTCCAAAAGCATTCTGTCTGATGTAGGAAATGCCTGGCGACAATAAGTCAATTACATCTGAATTGGAAAATCCAATGATGGTAAGGTTTTCTGCATAGTTGATTTTTGCCAATACACGCATAGTTGAAGTACTGATTTGGTCACTTGCAATAAGTAATGCATCCACTGATCCAGATCTAAATTCAGTTAAGGCGAGTTCAATTTCCTCAATATTGCGTCCTCCCTCATGGCAATGTTTAATTAGTCGATCCTCAAAAGTAATGTCGTTAGCTTCCAAAGCAGCTTTATAACCGTTGAACCTTTGAATAGAAATAGAAAGTTGAGGCGCGTTCCCCAAAAAAGCAATATTTCGGTTGCCTTTTTCTATCAATAGCCGAGTCGCTTCAAATGCAGACTTAAAATTATCAGTTGTCACTTTAAATGTTTCCATTTCATCAATTATTCTGTCGAAGAACACGATAGGCATGCCACGTTCATGGAGTTGGGTAATATGATCGTAATTGGTAGTCTCAGAAGACATAGAAATTAATATCCCATCGACCGAACGACTAGCTAGGTGGCCAATGTTGCTCACTTCCCGCTCATAGGCATCATGACTTTGGGTGATGATTACATGATATCCCTTTTCATAAGCGATTGATTCAATACCATTGATGGTTTGTGAAAAAAAACTATTGGCAATATCGCTTACAAGTATCCCAATAGAGTTACTACGACCGTTCTTCAGGCTTCTGGCAATTGGATTAGATCGATAATTAATCTTTTTTGCATACTCCCGAACTAGCTTCTTCGTTCCTTCGCTTATTTCATGGCTATCACTTAACGCACGCGATACTGTCGAAACGGATACCGATAGTGCATGAGCAATTTGCTTAATTGTGACTGCCTGAAACATAAACAAGTATAGATAAAAAAATAGAAATGAGAACGATTGCGTAGTTTTAGTTGCCCATAACCTTTGTTTGTCGGCCTGTAATTTCTAATCTTGTTTGAAGCATACACCAAATATATCACTATGAAGAAAATATTATTTCCTCTGCTATTTATACTGACCTATTTTCAAAGCCTGGGGCAGGAAACTATCACTAAATATTTATCGGGTACCGATAAGAATAATACCGTTTTATGGGATTTCTATTGCACGGAAGGCAGGAAGAGCGGCGAATGGTTTAAGATACCCGTTCCTTCCAACTGGGAGCTTCAAGGATTTGGAACCTATAATTATGGACATGATAAAGTAAAAGGAAATGAACAGGGACGTTATAAGCACGAGTTTAATGCCGGTAACGCGAAAGGCAAAAAGGTCTTTTTGGTTTTTGAAGGCTCAATGACTGATACTAAAGTAATGGTCAACGGAAAATCCGCGGGCCCTGTGCATCAAGGAAGTTTTTATAGGTTTAAGTATGATATAACGGCTTTGCTAAATGCAAATGATAAGAATCTGCTAGAGGTAACTGTTGATAAAACTTCAGCAAACCAGTCTGTCAACAATGCTGAACGTAAAAGTGACTTCTGGGTTTTTGGAGGAATTTTCAGACCAGTCTATCTAGAACTCGTCCCCGAGCGTTTTATCGATCGGATGGCTATTAACGCTAAGGCAGATGGTTATTTTGCTGTTGATGTGTATCCCTCAAACTTGGTAGGAACAGAAGTAATCGAAGCTGAGGTTCAAACATTAAAAGGAAAGAAAGTGGCTGCTGCATTCTCAAAAGGAGTAGCCAATGTGGACCATGTGACTTTAACATCTTCTTTTGCAAAACCTATGTTATGGTCAGCTGAGTTTCCTAATCTTTATCAGGTATTGGTTACACTTAAGGATAGCAAAGGAGCATTACACAAAGTAAAACAGAAGTTCGGTTTTCGTACAGTGGAGCTACGAAAGAATGATGGCTTGTATGTTAATGACGCAAAAATTATCCTAAAGGGAAGCAATAGACATAGTTTTTGGCCTGAAACCGGCCGCACGCTGAGCCACAATGTGCATACACTGGATGCTAATCTTATGAAAGAGATGAATATGAATGCAGTTAGAATGTCTCATTACCCACCTGATCAGGATTTCCTTGATGTATGCGACTCTATAGGTCTGTATGTTCTAGATGAACTTACCGGATGGCAGCAAAAATACGATACAGAAGTTGGCAAGAAGCTAGTTAAAGAGCTGGTTGTAAGAGATGTTAATCACCCTTCTATCCTATTTTGGGACAATGGAAATGAAGGCGGCTGGAACACTGAGCTAGATAATGAATACAAATTGTATGACCCTCAAAACCGTACAGTTATTCATCCTTGGGAAAAGTTCAACGGAACAGACACTAAGCACTATCCTGATTATAATGCTATCGTTAAAACTTCAGCTAGCGGTCAGGAAGTATTTTTTACTACTGAATTTATGCATGGCCTCTATGACGGAGGTGCGGGAGCGGCCCTTGATGATTTCTGGTCGGAGATGTTAAAGCATCCTCATGCCGCCGGGGGGTTTATCTGGGCCTTCATCGATGAGGCAGTAATACGTACAGATAAGAATAATATTTATGATTCCGATGGAAATCACGGCCCTGACGGGATCGTCGGACCGCATAGAGAAAAAGAAGCTAGTTTTTTTACCATCAAGGAGATATGGTCGCCGATTTATGTAGCTCCGATGTCGATAGATACTTTCAATGGCACTATTCTGCTGGAAAACCGTTACTCGTTTACCAATCTGAACCAATGTACTTTCAAATGGAAATTGGTTAATTTTCCAAATGCAGGAAACAAATCAACTCAAGCATTGACGAAGTCCGCTGGAAATATTAAGCCTATAGATCTGAAACCCGGAGAGAAGGGCAACTTGCGTCTAACGCTGCCGGCAAACTGGAATAAAAACGAAGCATTTTATTTAACGGCATATGGACCAGACAATAAAGAGATTTTCAGCTGGAGTTGGCAAATTAGTCAGAAGCTGGTAACACCCGCCTTGCTGAGCGCAAATAATCAAAAGACTAAGATAAGCGTAAAAGACGCCGAAGGCATATTTGAGTTGAATTGTGATGGCATCGTTTACTATTTTGATAAAAGTACTGGATTTTTGCAAAAAGTGCTTAAGCCATCTGGAACTGTTTCGCTGTCCAATGGACCTATGCTTGCTGGAGTGAAATCCAGCTTGAGAAACTGGACTTCCAGGCAAATTAATGATCAATGGGTTATTAACGCTGAATATGGTGGTGAGGGATCACTGAATGCTAAATGGACATTTTCAACTGGTCAGCCGGTTAAACTGGAATACAATTACAGCCAAATGGGGGATTTCGATTACACGGGAATCACTTTCAATTATCCGGAAGAAAAAATAACTGGGATGAAGTGGCTGGGTAGAGGACCGTATCGTGTTTGGCAAAATAGGTTAAAAGGGCAGCAATTTGGTGTTTGGGAAAAAGCATATAACAACACCGTTACAGGGGAGACCTGGCAATTTCCAGAGTTTAAAGGTTACCATTCAGATGTCAATTGGGTAACCATTCAAAATGAGGAATCTAATTTCACGGTTTACTCGGGCAACAAAAACACCTATTTTCAAATGCTAAGACCTGCGAGAGAAAAAGATGCCTTAAGCAATAACAATGTGGAACCAGCCTTTCCAGATGCTTCTATAGGTTTTATGAACCACATTAGTGCGATTGGTACTAAGTTCCAGTCGGCTAAACAAATGGGGCCTCAAAGTCAAAAAGCACAACTAAAAGGTGAGAAAATAAGTGGAATACTTTGGTTTGATTTTACTAGATAGCCCAAATTATTCAAAATAAACACACGCAATGAAAACGAACAAATTTAAATTATTAGCTGTAATTGGTTTCGGACTATCACTGAGTTCTTTCATAGATCCAGCAGCAATCACGCTAAAAGTGCAAAGTGTGGCTGCCAATCTGCAAGCACCGACTGCAATGGCATTTCCTGGTAATGGACGCGTTTGGATCACCGAACAAACAGGAAAGATAAGGGTGATGAAAAATGGTAAACTCAGTGAAGTACCCCTGCTAGATCTTGGAAATCAGATGCCAAAGCTGAATAACGGGTATGAAGAACGCGGACTTCTTGGCATTGCATTACATCCGAAATTTAAAACAAACAAGAAGTTCTACGTCTTTTACAGCGTTCCTTCCTATGGAAAATTTAATCATAAAGATGTTATCGCTGAATATAAACTTGCTGCAAACGAAGAAAAGGTGGAAGAGAACAGTGAAAAGATTATTATAACAGCGGACAAACCAGATGGTAACCATAATGGCGGTTCGGTCCAGTTCGGTCCAGATGGCTATTTATATATTTCCTTTGGAGATGGAGGTGGACAAGGTGATAAACATGGTGAAACTGGCAATGGGCAAAATCTAAACACCCTGCTTGGAAAGATTCTACGTGTTGATATAAATACAGACTCTGCATATCGCATTCCTAAAGACAATCCTTTTGTTGGTAAACAAGGAACTAGAGGAGAAATATGGGCTTATGGCTTTCGCAATCCATACAGAATGTCGTTTGATAAGACATCAGGACAACTGTTCGTAGGAGATGTAGGCCAGGATACTTGGGAAGAAGTTGATATCATCAAGAAAGGTGGAAACTATGGCTGGCGACTTGTCGAGGGTAATCATTGTTATAATCCAGCGACAGGTTGCGATATCAAAGGAATTATCAAGCCTATTGCAGAATACAATCATAGAGAAGGCGTTTCCATCACAGGCGGTTACGTTTACAACGGAAAATCGATCCCCGTTTTAAAAGGTAAATACTTCTTCGCCGATTGGACAGGCCCAGCTTTTTACCTCAAGAAAATTGGGTCGAGTTGGCAAAGGGGTAGAGTGATTTTTAAGAATCTACCTGAGGGTATGAAAGTCACTGGATTTGCTGAAGACTCGATGGGTGAATTGTATATGCTAACTAATCCAGATACTGGCCCTGGTAACAAACAAGGTAACGTTTACAAAATTATCAAAAGCTAACTAGTAAAATTAGAAGGCCATATTGCTGACTTGACACTTAAGCAGGATCATCATCGGGATTTTCGAAATCAGCCTCTCCCTCAGATGATCCGCTTTTCTGCTCCTTTTGTTTGGAACCTTTATTCTCGCGGTCGATAGCGTCATCAAGTCGAGTGCCTTTGCCATCCGCGTATTCTGACTCACCTTTACTATAACCGGCGTTGTTTTTGTTGTTTTCAGTATTTTCTTCTTTGTGGTTTTGATCCTGGATTTCCATAATTTCAAAGTTTGTTATACAGCTAAAACAGGATAGCCAGGAATTTGTTTTTTCCTTATAAAGAATCGAGCGTCGCTTGGATTGTCTTTTCTAAGGCAGTTAACAGGGCATTTTTGTAAACTAGAAAGTTGTTCTGCGTTGATTCATCAGTTTCACTTTCTTTGAGGACCTTACGACCATCTTTTACTTTTTGTAATTCCACCTTATATAGTTCTTCAAAGGTTTCTGGTTCTTTGTTTTTCAGGATTCTTACCGTATGGGAATATTTCTCATGACCATCAACAAGAATTGCGAGATTCTTTTCATCGTAAGTATTGACCGTTTTAATCTTTGTTGCTAGCTGTTCAAGCTTTCCTCTTTCTTTTGCGTAACCCATAGTGGCAACGAATATACCAGTTCTCCAGAGAAATATGCTAAACGCCTATAAAGTCTTATTTTTGCCATAATACAGCAGTGTTTTATTTTTGTCAGTTTCGAGCGGCATCTTTGCTAAATACAGACTTGAAACCTCATTTAGTAATACCAAATGTTTAAAACTCTAGGCAAAATACTTTTCTCTACCCGAACTACGGGTATAATGCTGTTAATTTATGCTTTTTCCATGGCCATGGCCACATTTGTAGAAAACGATTATGGTACTCCTGTAGCAAAGGCGCTGATCTACGATTGTTGGTGGTTTGAATTGGTAATGCTTATCCTAATCTTAAACTTTGTTGGAAATATTAAGAGGTATCAGTTAACACAAAGAAAAAAGTGGCCTTTACTGGTTTTTCACATTGCATTTATCATTATTTTCATTGGAGGATACATTACAAGGTATGTTAGTTTTGAAGGTTCCATGCACATTCGTGAAGGTGAGGCAAGCAGCGATGTAATTTCAGATGCTACTTTCTTCAAGGTTCAGATTGCGAAAGGGGAGGACGTGCTAGCTTATGATGACGTTCGTGCTACACTGCTCTCAAACAGAATCCCAAGCTATTTAAAAGCATTTAAAAAGACTTTTGTTTCAGAGTACGATTACAAAGGAGAGCGAGTGAAATTGAAAGTTGTTGATTTTTATGCGAGAGCTCAGGATACATTAATGCGCAATACTTCGGGAACTGCAATATTACACATGGTGGTTTTGGAGAACGGAAAACGTGTAAATAAGTACATACCCACAGGAAATGTTCAGTTGATGCAAAATATGCTGGTTAGCTTTAATAAGCCTACTCCTGGAGCCATTAATATCGACAACACCACGGGGTCATTCCGCATCTCGTCTCCTTATGAAGGTAATTATATGATCATGGCCACACAAGAACGTAAGGTGGTAACAGGAGATGATGTTCCTCAACCTTTCAACCTTCGCAGTCTATATACCTACGGTAACCTGGCTTTTGTAGTTCCCGAACCAGCGGTTAATGGTAGTGTTGAATATTTTGAAGGTGATAAACGCACGCACCAGAATGATCTTGATCTGGTGAAGGTGGAAGTTACTACCCCAACTGCAGTAGACACCGTATCATTTTCCGGAGGTAAAGGGATGACTAATTTTCAGCACCAGAGCGAAGTTGGTGGGTTAAAAATCTCAATAGCATACGGCTCTAAAGTTTATAAAACACCTTTTGCTTTAAAGCTAGCTAAGTTTAAAATGGAGAAATATCCAGGCAGCAATAGTCCCGCCGCTTATTCATCTGATGTTATCATTGAAGACGGAAACACTCAAACTCCCTACAAGATCTTTATGAATCACGTATTGGATCACTCAGGTTATCGTTTCTTCCAATCCAGCTTCGATGAAGATGAAAAAGGAACCATTTTGTCTGTCAATCATGATGAATTGGGAACAAGAGTTACCTACATAGGGTACACGCTTTTATTTCTGGGGTTGTTCGTCACCTTATTTTGGAAAGGAACCCACTTTTCTAAATTGAACGAACAATTAAAATCCCTGTCGAAATCTAAAGCAGTTTTATTGTTGTTGTTCTTCCTTCCCGTGGGTGCGGCATTTAGTCAGGAAATCGATATGCATGGCAAAGACGGAACTGAGCACGTTCACAAGCCAGGCGAAGTACATGATCATGGTCCGGCGCAATCTGCTACAGCATCACCTGCGCGACCATTCAGACCAATGGAAAATCAGAACCCTGCAGATTTTGCATCAGCGCTTAAAATAGATATAGCGCATGCAGATAAGTTCGGGCACTTGCTCGTTCAAAATATTGACGGTAGGATCGAACCATTGAACACAATGGCATTAGAGATATTGAGGAAGTTGCATGGAAAAGATCGTTTCTATACACTCAATGCCAACCAGTTTTTTCTATCTATGTCTACTCGTCCTTTCAGCTGGATAAACGTGCCGATATTTAAGGTGAGCACGAAAGGCGGTAAAGATATCCTCAAATCCGTAAATGCAACTCCAGAAGGCTATACTTCCATGGTTAACCTGATTAGAATGCACGATGATGGCAGTGCCGAGTTTGTACTGAAAGACGAATACATGACAGCCTTCGCTAAAAAGGCATCAGAGCAGGATAGTCATGATAAAGATCTTATTGACCTGAATGATAAATTGGAGGCAATGGGACAATTGATCCGCGGACAATACCTGCGTGTGTTCCCTATAGTAGGCGACAAAAATAATACCTGGGAAGCAATGTCTACCATAAATATGGACAGTACAGCCACCCCAAATGCCTTTGATCGTTATGTTGGCGCCGTCAACCGGGGTCAGGCGACAGGAAACTGGCAGGCCGCAGATTCCGAACTTAAAAGCATTGGCGATGCACAACAGAAATATGGCAAGAACGTAGTGCCTTCCGCGACGAAGGTCGCTTTCGAAGTAAGCTATAACTCCTGGAATCTCTTTTTGAACCTCATGATTTGTTATGCGTTATTAGGAACATTAATACTCTCGCTGGCATTTTTAAAGCTCTTCAAAACCTCAAAAACCTTAAATAAAGTTGTCACATTTGTTTTAGTACTTATCGCAGTAGCTGCGCTATTACAAGCAATAGGCCTAGGTGTTCGATGGTATATTTCAGGTCACGAACCATGGAGTAATGGATATGAAGCTGTACTGTTTATCAGCTGGATTGGTGTACTTTCGGGCTTATTGATGTATAGAAATAGTAATGCATTTATCCCTGCTGCAGGTTGTTTGATTGCAGTAATATTGATGGGGTTTGCTCATGGAGGCTCTCAGATGAACCCTCAAATTACGATGCTGGTTCCAGTACTTAAATCGTACTGGTTGATGATTCACGTAGCCATTATTACATCCAGCTATGGTTTTTTTGGCCTGAGTGCACTGATCGGAACAGTAGTATTAATCCTATTTATTATTGACAGCGATAAGATCAGTTCCAAGGTAAAGGCCTCTGTAACTGAGCTGGCAATAGTTAATGAGATGTCGCTGACTATCGGGTTATTTCTTCTTACTGTAGGCACCTTTTTAGGCGGGATCTGGGCGAACGAAAGCTGGGGAAGGTATTGGAGCTGGGATCCAAAGGAAACCTGGGCATTTATCTCTGTGATTGTTTACGCATTTATTTTACACACCAGGCTGATACCCGGGTTACGAAGCAAATACATATTCAACTTGCTTTCCCTAATTGGATTTTCGACAATCATTATGACGTATTTCGGAGTAAACTACTATTTAACCGGTTTACACTCTTATGCACAAGGCGATCCTGTTCCAATTCCATCGTGGGTTTATGTAACGCTTGGTTCTGTATTTGTGTTGGCAGTTGTGTCTTATCTTCGGTTTAAAGCTCGAAGTAAGGATTCTAAAGCTTAATTCAACGTTCCAATAAGATATAGTACGAATCTTCCGGACAAATGATCTTAAAGCCTCCTGACTTGAACTCCAGGGGGATTTCTTTGATGGAATAACCTGCAGCATCCAGTTGCGTGGCTTTTTTAATAGATGAGTTTTGAACACTGATAACAGTTTTGATCAATGGCATTCCCAGCCATGGCATCTTACCAGTATTGAGAATCTTAAACCCATTCGTCTCTTTGTTATTTTTTTTAAAAGTGGATGCCTCTTCCTTCCAATCAGTAGGTCTAAAAATAGTCCCGACCTGTAAAAGTATCTTCTTGGAACTCTCGATATCTTTTCCATCCATGCTCACCAGTTCGATTGTCGCATATTCATTGCCTGATTCGATGCTCAGGTTTTTGCCGATATTGAAAACCGTCTTTGCTTTTAGAAAGCCCGAAACTGCTTTCGCTTTCGGTGTGTTTAATATAAATATTCCATTCCCATAATCGAGTTGCTGTTCTGAAGTGACAGAGGTAACGGTCTCATTCTTCGTATCGATTAACCTTACCAGATCGCCTTTGACGTTAGTTTTTTTTGCCTTAGCCTGGTAAGAAGTAGCAACTCCACCAGTAAGAAAAGTTAGTGGAGAAAGTTCTCTTTTACCTTCATTTGCCGGATCAGCAGATACAAAGTCCCTGTTTGGATCGAAAGATTGTTCTTCAAAAATTTCGGGAACTTCCCTATTGTATAGGCTCTTTAAACTGCGCTGTTCTGTTACTGATCTTGCCGATTTTACATACCCTAACCTATGAATGAGTGCATTTGCCGGGAACATTCCCATTTCTCCCGGGGTAGAGATACTCCATCTATTTAGAGGATGTTGACCGTCTAAATTTACAAAATTGAAGTATAACTGATTGGCAAAAGTAGGTGCGGTGGGGCTAAACCAGAAGAAGGCATCTAAACCAGTCAAGCCACCGTAAGAAGCAACAAGCAACGCCCCTTCCGTCTGATATTTGTTAGGTAGGTTCCAGGCACTCTCTGTTACCATCATTGGATGCCCCTCTACATGCTTGATATTAGTTGGTAGATTAGTAGGATTTTTTAGTGCAGAAGGCGCAGCGTAAAAGTCTAGTGGGTCAATGCGCCAGCCTTCATTTGTTGAACCATGATGCTCAGGATCAAAATACTTATTTACTGCCATTACATCTACGCCGCTATTCGTCCAGCGTTCTAAATCAAGCAGCCGGCTCTGAGAAGCTGTGCGCCAGTTATTTCCATTGATGAGTTGCTTGCAACTCAAATCCCTTCGATAATAGGTAGCCATGCCATCATAGAATGACCGTTGCTTCCAGGCTACAAATTCTGTCTGATCTTTTAGCCTTACCGAATCGTATCCCTTTGAAGAAATAGTTAGTTCATAGATAGGGTATAACCCAACTAATCTGTTGCCAAAGTCGTCACCTTTCTTTCCGGTGGCACTACCCCAATGAACCATCAAACTTTTAATTGATCCATATTTTTCTATCAGCCATTCTGCAAATTCGCCTCGAATTTTTTTGTCAAGCTCTGGTTTAATATTCGAGAATGTCCAGAAGAATGCGGAATCCTCATTTTCAATCTGGATGACTGCTAGCGCTGGTTCATCTTTCAGTGCGATACCTGTATAGGGATTTGGAAGTGTATAAAGTTGCTTAACCCATGCTTTGTAGGCCTCCTGAAGTTTTTCATCAAAATATAATACCGCCCAAAGATCATCCTGTCCTGAATAGCCATCAATACCCCATTCTTTAGGAACCCATCCACCCATATGGCCGTTGTGAGGCCAAAAAGGAGAGATGACCGTATAAATGCCTTGCTTCTTCATGGCGGCTACGCAACGCCAAATATTGTTAAGCTCTTTGCTATTGACATCTGTTAGCTTAGAATTCTTTCCAGTGGGATTTATGGCACCGTGGTATCTAACAAGATTCACCCCCGTTTTTGCGAGAAACTTAGCAAGAGTGTCTAACTGAAGGTCATTAAACTCTCCTGCCAGTCCTCCGCCATTACTGGCCCAAAAGCGGACTTCCTTTCCATTTCCGTTTAGAAAAGAGTTGCCATCAGCACTTAACTTGATAAAACCATTCTCACCGGCAGACTTTTCGTTTAAATAGCGCAGGTTTAATAGCCCGCTGTCCAGCGACTTATAATTGGGGTAATTGAAGGTCCACCAACTTTTATCTGGATTTTGTGCTTTGCTGACCACGCAGTAATTCAAGATAAAAATGATCAGTAGAATAACTTTTCTCATTAACTGATAGAATTATTTGATTTTTAAACTAAAGATAACACTAGTTATATTACATAAGAAATATAATCTATAACTTGTCCTCGACACTTACCAGACAATTAAAAATTCCAACCTTTAAAATGTATAATTTTCTTAAATATCTGATCATTACTTTCCTAATGGGACCCGTGTTTTGCTTTTCGCAATCTAGAGATTTACCAGCAGAAGTCATAGTTAACTTGGGCAAAATAAAGGCTCCTATGAAGCCTGTTTGGGCATGGTTTGGTTATGATGAACCGAACTATACGTACATGAAGGACGGCAAAAAGCTCTTAACTGAGCTTGCCGCTTTAAGTCCGGTTCCTGTATATGTCCGCACACACAGTCTGCTAGTTACCGGTGATGGTGTAGCTGCACTTAAATGGGGATCGACAAATGCGTACACAGAGGATGCTAGTGGAAAACCTATTTATGATTGGAAAATCATTGACAGTATTTTCGACACCTATGTGAAACGGGGGATGAAACCCTTCGCTCAAATAGGATTTATGCCTCAGGCTCTATCGACTCATCCGGATCCTTATAAACACTTCTGGAAGCCTGGAGATCCTTACGGCGATATCATGACTGGATGGACCTATCCACCTAAAGATTATAAAAAATGGGCAGATCTGGTTTACAACTGGGTCAAACACAGTGTGGAGCGGTATGGTAAAAAGGAAGTGGAGAGTTGGTATTGGGAAGTCTGGAATGAACCAAATGGTTATTGGAAGGGCACACAACAAGAGTTCTTTAAATTGTATGATTATGCGGCAGACGGTTTGAAACGCGCGCTCCCTACTGCAAAGATTGGAGGATTGAACATCGCTGGTACCTCAAGTAAAGGCTCACAGCAATGGGCAAATGCCTTTATTAAACATTGCCTTACTGATACCAATTACGCTACTGGAAAAATAGGCGCGCCATTAGACCTATTTAGCTTCCATGCTAAGGGCTCACCCAGGGTTGTTAACGGAGTGGTACAGATGAATGCGGCTCCGCAGCTGCGTGATATTGCTATGGGTTTCAAGATCGCAGCATCTTATCCCGAGACTAAAAATATACCCCTTATCATCGGTGAATCTGACCCGGAGGGTTGCGCGGCATGTGGCATGGCGACCAATAAAGAAAATGCCTATCGAAATGGAACCATGTATTCTAGCTATACAGCAGCAACTTTTGCGCGAAAGTATGAACTGGAAGATCAATATGGCATAAATTTCAGAGGTGCGGTTTCCTGGAGTTTTGAGTTTGAATACCAACCCTGGTTTTACGGCTTTCGCGATCTGGCCACTAATGGTGTGGATAAACCGGTGTTGAACGTATTTAGGATGTTTAGTAAAATGAGTGGAAATCGTGTAGATGCCAGCAGTAACAGAATGTATCCTTTAAAGTTGGTAATGGATTCAAGCGTTAGAGGTAAACAAACAGATATCGGCGTTTTGGCTTCAAAGGATAAGCATTCAGCCGCAGTTATGATATGGAATTATCATGACCTGGATATTAAAGGCAAGGCAGAAAAAGTGCAGATAAAGATCAATGACATTCCTTCGCGAAAGATTAGCCTGACACACTATCGAATTGACGACGAACATAGCAATTCGTATGAGGTCTGGAAAAAGATGGGCTCACCTCAAAACCCAACTAAAATCCAAGTAGTAGAACTAGAAAAAGCAGGGCAGTTGAAAATGATGGAAGGCACTAAGAAATTGACCTTAAAATCTGCTACCGCCACGCTGGATATAGCTCTTCCAAGACAGGGCGTATCTTTGATAAAAATAGACTGGTGATCCAACTATGCCCCAAATGATAAATTGAATACTACTCTTTGTCCCTCTGGGGTCAAGCATTCAAATCGCATAATTCCGTTAGTAGATGCTTTGAAAATATTTACTATATCACCCACACTGTTAACACGGTAACCATTCACACTTAGAATGATAGAGCCGCTCTGGAGACCAATCTGCGCTAAAAGACCATCAGCTTCAACTTTGCTTATTCCCAATCCGCTAGGTAACCCATAGCGTTGCTTAAATGCTGTTGACAGCGGTGCAAATGAAGCCCCTAGTTGTGAGGTTATAGCGTCAGCATCTGTCATTCGAGATGATTTTGGTGCGGCCTCCTGTGCTTGAAGGGTAACATTCGTTGTTGCGTTCTGTTGCCCACGTTTGTATTTCAACTTTACAGCGTCGCCCGGACTATGCCTTGCAATGCGCTCAGAAAGTTCTACAGAAGAACTAATTGTCGCGTCATCTATCCCCTGAATAATATCGCCTGCTTTTAAACCTCCTTGAGCAGCGGCGCTTCCTGGTTGAACACTGGTTATGTACGCACCCAGAACACTTCCTGGTTTGATTCCTTGTTGAATTAAAAACTGGTCTTCTGTAGAGGGCGAGGGAAAGCTTACACCCAGCAATCCACGCCTCACTTCGCCATATTTGATAAGGTCTTTGACAATTTTGTCTGCAAGATTAACAGGAATCGCAAATCCATAACCTTCATAGCTACCACTTTGAGAAGCTATAGCGGCATTGATGCCAATTAGCTGACCGCTTGTATTAACCAACGCCCCGCCGCTGTTGCCAGGGTTTATGGCTGCATCTGTCTGAATAAATGCCTCTACCGCCGAGCCCATTGTGGTCGCATTACCCAACTGTCGGTCTTGTCCCTCTTCTTTCTGACCAATAATTCCAATGCTCCTGCCTTTCGCGCTCACAATACCTGCGGTAACCGTGGTATTGAGTGAAAATGGATAGCCGGCAGCCAAAACCCACTCACCAACCTGTACCTGATCAGAATTACCAACTGTGATTGCCTTTAAGTCTTTTGCATCAATCTTTATTACTGCAAGATCTGTATTTGGATCTGCGCCGATTAACTTTGCTTCAAAAATTCGTTTATCAGTAAGAATTACTTGAATTGCAGTTGCACTATTAACCACATGATTATTGGTGATGATGTATCCATCAGCACTAAATATCACTCCCGAACCAGAGCCCATTACCGACTGTGGTTGGCGGGGACTATCATAATAAGGGTCATACCTGCCGCTCCCGGCAGCGCTTCTGCTGACCATAACTTTTATATGAACAATGGATTGCGTGACCAACGCCGCAGCATTTATAAACTCTGGGGCTTCCGCAGTTATTCTGCCCTTTGCGCTGGCAGCTGTAACACCGAAATTATTGTTACCATCGTCAGGAACAAACTGAGAGGTTGCAAATTTAAAAGTACCAAAACTTACCAAAGCTGCGACAACAGCTGTCATTGCAATTATTCCAAACTTATTCATACTAGTAAAACCCCTGAGAAATGGTTTTGTTTGAGCTTGACTTTGCTACCTTTGATGAGTAAGAGATTGTGCCAACAAGATATTAAACAAAGCAAATTAATGAATAAGACTATTGTTGATACCTACAAAAGATCTTTTAGCGGCTTAAGTCGCGAAACCTGGCTATTAAGCACAGTGATGATGTTCAACAGGTTTGGTAACATGGCCGTACCGTTTATGGGGCTTTATGTTACACAGAGTTTACATCGATCAGAAATTGATGCAGGCTTGATTATTATGCTGTTTGGTATCGGTTCAATAATGGGCTCTGCAATGGGAGGTAAATTAACCGACATGATTGGTTTTCGACCAGTGCAAATCTTATCGTCAATCATTGGTGGCTTACTTTTCATGCTCTTCTCTACCATCACTCACTTTTCAACGCTTTGCATACTAACAGTTGTCATCAGCTTTTTTTCTGAAGCCTTTAGACCTGCTAATTTTACCGCAGTAGCTAGCTATGCAAAGGAGGGAACCACTACGAGATCTTATTCTTTAAACAGGCTTGCCACTAACATCGGCTGGTCGGTTGGCATAAGCATGGCAGGAATTGTTGCATCCATAAACTATAAGCTCCTGTTTATTGTAGAAGGTACGGTAGGTATTCTTGTCGGTCTTTCCATCTTTTTCCTTCTGCCGATGGTTAGCGGCTTTATGAAAAAGGCCAAAGAAAACCGCAGTAATATGGTGATCATAAAGCCTTGGCAGGATACCTTTTACGTGAAGTTCATTCTGCTCACGACTGTATTCATCACCTGCGCTTTTCTAATGTTTAGAGTAGTTCCGGTTTTCTTTAAAGAAAAATGGCACATTGATGAATTTGCTATCGGAATAATTATGGGCTTAAATGGCGCTGTAATCGCATTATTTGAAATGATTCTTATTGATAAAATCGAAAAGAAGCGGTCACCAATATTTTTCATATCCATCGGGTCTATATTCTTTGCGATTTCCTATCTTATTTTGAGCGTTCCATTTATGTTTCATGTGGCTATGGCAGTACTGACAGTTTTGATTTTCACCATAGGGGAGATGTTCGTCCTCCCTTTTATAAACGCTGTAGTGATCAGTCGAAGCAATGAGCACAATAGGGGATTGTATGCCGCAGCGTATACTTTGAGCTGGTCCTTCGCTCAGGTAGTCGGCCCGTTTACTGGCTTTGCTATCGCTAAACACTTGGGGTACAACTGGCTGTGGGGAGGAATTGCACTTCTTTTAATGCTCTCCGCCCTTGGGTTCAATTTATTAAGCCGTCGAGTTTCCGCACCTCTACAAAACGTTAACATATAAATCAGTTATTGCCCAATTAATTATCCTGCGCAATATTGAATTGAGGTTGTTACTTTAGCTAACCTTAAAAATCATGATCTCCACAGCCAATGGCCAAACGTATTAATGAAATCGCAGACATCTCCTTTTCTGACCGTTTCTCTGCTCTAAAGAATCTACCCGCCTTATTCAGGCTGGTGTGGGCCAGTAGTCCTTCTAAAACAGTTTTAAGCTTTTGCCTGCGTATTGTTCGCTCAGCTATGCCGATAGCTTTACTATATGTAGGAAAGCTGATTATCGATGAAGTAGTCAAATTGAATCAGCAGGGTGGGAGCCAGCAGGAATTGTGGGAGCTAGTGTTCATTGAATTTCTGCTAGCGATGGTTACAGACGCCTTGAACCGAAGCATCATCCTTACGGATAGTTTATTAGGCGACCTCTTTTCTAACCATACTTCTATAAGAATCATGAATCATGCTGCAAAGCTTGATCTGGAACAATTTGAAGATTCTATATTTTATGATAAAATGGAGCGGGCCAGACAGCAAACGGTTGGCCGTAGTGCCCTATTGACCCAGGTAATGACACAGATTCAAGATTTAGTATCCATGCTCTTTTTACTTGCAGGAATAATCGCTTTCAATCCCTGGTTGATCGTATTACTGATCGTTGCTATTCTTCCATCGTTTCTTGGCGAATCACATTTCAACGGTCAAAACTATGCGCTCACAAGGAGTCAAACACCTCAGCGTCGTGAGTTGGATTATGTACGATTCCTAGGTGCCAGTGACGAGACAGCTAAAGAAGTAAAGATATTTGGTTTGTCTGACTTCATCATTACCAGATTCAAATCTATCTCAGGTAAGTTCTATAAAGACAATAGCAAATTGGCTGTAAAGCGTTCCCTTTGGGGCGTGCTATTCTCGGTAGTTGGAACGATAGGCTATTATGGGGCGTACGGACTGATCATTAATCAAACTATAACTGGCATTATCACAATTGGAACACTTACGTTTCTGGCAGGCTCCTTCCGGCAGTTGAGCAACCTTATGGAGGCGATGCTAAACAGGTTCACCATAGTGTCGCAGGGTGCGATCTACCTGAATGACTTCCTTGAGTTTTTCGAGATTAAGCCGAGGATCAGTATTACCGGAAAACCTTTACCATTTCCTAGCCCCATTAAACAGGGTTTCGTTTTTGAAGATGTAGGATTTAAGTACCATAATTCTGAGCTATGGGCAAACCGCCATCTTAGCTTCAACCTGCATCCGGGAGAGAAGCTCGCCTTAGTTGGAGAAAACGGCGCAGGGAAGACCACATTAGTAAAGCTCTTAGCTCGCCTATATGATCCTACTGAAGGTCGGATTCTGCTGGATGGCCATGACTTAAAACAATATGCGATTGAAGATCTTAGGTTTAATTTGGGAATTATATTTCAGGATTATCTGCGTTATCAAATGACCCTGTCACAGAATATCGCCGTTGGGAATATCATTGAGATCGATAACGAACACTTGATCAAAAGGGCGGCTAAGGAAAGTTTGGCTGATTCGGTGGCGAAGAAATTACCAGGTCATTATGAACAGTGGCTGGGCAGGCGTTTTAATAATGGGGTGGAATTGTCTGGTGGAGAATGGCAGAAGGTAGCTCTTGCCAGGGCTTATATGAAAGATGCGCAGTTGCTGATCTTAGATGAACCTACCGCGGCTCTTGATGCGAGTGCGGAATTTGAAGTATTTCAACGCTTTGCCGAGTTGGCTAAAGGGAAATCGGCGGTACTGATATCTCACCGCTTTTCGACAGCCAGACTTGCGGATCGGATATTGGTCTTGCAAAATGGGGAAATCTTGGAAATGGGAACGCATAAAGAACTGCTGGCTAGTAAAGGGAGGTACGCAGAATTGTTTCAACTGCAGGCGAGGGGGTATCAATAATGATTGTTGGTGAGGAAGAGATCAACAAATCTCTCAATGTGCTAATTGTAGATTACTTTCACCTAGTATCTGGCTCTTCAGTGAGGTATAGTAACAATATGGAATATTATAATAACTTTGAATATACTCTAATCATAAACTAACTTCAGGTTAGGATACCTTTTGGGTTTCAATACGTAAGTGATAAATCATGAAAAAGGAATACATTGATACTGAGGGGTTAGTTATTGGTAGGGAAAAGAAAGAAGAGCAACGGTTAAAGTTGCTGGAATCTGTAATCAACAATACAACTGATGCGATATTGATTACAGAAGCAGAACCTTTTGACCATCCAGGACCAAAAATCATTTATGTTAACGAGGCTTTTACTAGAATGACGGGTTATACTGCTGAAGAGATTGTAGGCAAGACTCCCAGGATTTTACAGGGACCTAAAACTGACAGAGCGGAACTGCGCAGAATGAGGGTGGCAATGGATAAATGGGAAACCTGCGACATCACGGTTATTAATTATAAAAAGAACGGTGAGGAATTTTGTATACAATTGACCATTACTCCAGTAGCAGATGAAACTGGTTGGTTTACACATTGGATTTCTGTAGAAAGGGATGTTACGGAGCGCATGAAGATCCAACATGAGTTGAAACAAATCTTCGAGCTGGCACCTGATGTCATTTGTACCATCGGTTCAGATGGCTATTTTAAGAAAATTAATCCAGCGATGTGCCAGTTATTGGAATATACAGAAGAAGAGCTTTTGGCTAGACCTTTCAAAAAAATTATTCATCCCGATGATCAGGTAAAGGTAATGACGCAATTGGAAATTTCTAATAAAGGAACCTCTACCTATTATTTTGAAAATAGATGCATTACCAAAACCGGAAAAATAAAATGGCTTGCCTGGACCTCTACTCCAGCAACAGAAGATGGACTTATCTTTACTGTAGCTAAAGACATTACTGATAAAAAAGAACTAGAGAATTTACTGCATAAAGCTACTAATTTAGCTGGTATTGGCGGCTGGGACCTTGACCTTGTAAATAATACGGTTTTTTGGTCTAATATGACTAAAAATATTTATGAAGTTGATGCTTCCTATCAACCGAACTTTAAAAATAGCCTACTTTTTTTTAATGGTAGACAAGCCCAAAATGCCATAGTCAAACACATCCAGCTTTCCATCAAGAAATGTTTATCATTTGATGTTGAAATGCAGATAACAACGGCAAAAGGTAATCTTAAATGGGTAAGGATAGTTGGAGAGCCTGAATTCGTTGCTAAGCAATGTACGCGTATTAGTGGAAGTTTTCAAGATATTGACGTTAGAAAAAATGCAGAAATTCTTGCCAAGGAAGCGTTAAAAGAAAAAAAGATTATTTTGGAAAGTATTGGGGATGCTTTTTTTGCTGTTGATCGAAATTGGATTGTTACTTATTGGAATAAGATGGCCGAAATTGTACTTCAACGGTCAAAGGCAGAGGTGATCGGTCGAAATCTTTGGGATATATTTTATGATGCAATTGACTCTGAATCTTTCAAAAATTATCACCTGGCAATTGCTACCCATCAACCGGTTCACTTTGAAGACTTTTACGAACCCTTGCATAGATGGTATGAAATTAGTGCTTACCCATCGGATAACGGTCTTTCTGTGTATTTTAAAGATGTTACAGAGCGTAGACTAAGTGAAAATCTTTTAATAGATTCAGAGAAAAGATATAGCGAACTATTTCAATATAGCCCTACACCGATATGGGTATACGACCAGGAAACGCTCGCATTTCTAGACGTTAATAATGCCGCAATTGAACATTATGGTTATACACGTGAGGAATTTTTAAGCATGACCATCAAAGATATTCGCCATGAAGGCAGTGTGAAAGTTCTGGATGAAGTTTTAGAAATGAATCGAGGAAAAAAAAACTTTATGAAGCAAGGGGTTTTTTCCCACCGAACAAAAGTAGGTAAATTGATAGAAGTAGATATACAAAGCAATCCCATAAGCTTTAAAGGTAGGCTTGCAAAAGTCATCATGGCCAATGATATCACCGAAAGATTGGCTTACATCAAAGCTATTGAGGAACAAAATGAGAAGCTACGAGAAATCTCCTGGCTCCAGTCGCACGTTGTTAGAGCCCCTTTGGCAAGAATTCTTGGCTTGGTTGGATTGCTGACCAACTGCGAGTTGGATGTACAAGAAAGTGTGCAACTGCTGGAACATTTGCAGAACTCGGCAAATGAGCTGGATAATGTGATTTTGGAGATTACCAGAAAGACAAAACATTAAGCTTGATTTTTCATAAGGCAATAATTTGCAATTGTAAATTTTTAAGTTACCCCATAATGATGACATCCATGAAATTTATATTAACGTTGCTTGTGGCAAGCCTGGTTGAGATGGATCTTTATATTAAACTAATCGCGATATGAGCAAATCTAATCTCCTATTTCTTCTTGTCTTTTTTCTGGGCTGCAAGAAAAAGCAAAATACCATAAAACCTGTTCTATCAGCAATAACCGAATCCGTATATGCCTCCGGTGTGTTAAAAAGTGAGGCGCAATACCAGGCCTTTTCTAGCGCGAACGGTGCCATCAAAGATATATACTTAAAGGAGGGAGCAAATGTGGAAATAGGCACTCCAATATTATCCATTATGAACGATCTACAGTTGCTAAATACCGAGAATGCGAAGCTTGCTGAACAATATGCCGCATTATCCAATAATCAGGGTAAACTTACGGATGCAAGAAGTCTGATCACAATGCAGTTGCGCAAAATGAAAAATGATTCGCTATTATTAAAGAGGCAACAGAACGTCTGGGAAAGTGGCGGTGGTACCAAGGTTGAACTGGAGCAAAGAGGATTGGATTATGAAGCCTCTAAAGTTGCCTATCAGACAGCTATGTCGAAGTTCGACGAACTGAGAAGACAACTTGATTTTGCAGCACTTCAATCGAAAAAGAACCTGCAGATTTCAAAGAAATTAGCAAGTGATTTTACACTGAAAAGTGAAATAAGTGGTGTTTTATATCAACTCTACAAAAAAGCAGGAGAGTCAGTTAACCCACAGATGCCATTGGCGTTGCTAGGAAGCAACAGAAAGTTCGTAATTGAAATGCAGGTTGACGAGAGAGATATTTTCAAGGTCGTGAAGGGGCAACTGGTTTTAGTAACGCTTGACAGCTATCCTGGGAAAGTATTTGAGGCAAACGTTACGACAATCTCACCTATGATGAACGAATCTTCTAAAACCTTTCTAGTGTCAGCTGCTTTTATAGATCCGCCAAAAGCGTTGTATCCGTTTATAAGTTTTGAGGCGAATATTATTATCCAAACCAAGCCAAAAGCAATGTTGATCCCGATTAGCTATCTTTTAAATGATTCAACGGTGCTCCTTAGCAACGGTAAAGTGACTAAAATTAAAATAGGGTTAAAAGATTATAAAATGGTAGAGGTACTCAATGGTATTTCAGCAACTGATGAGCTTGTAAATCCTATCCAATGAATCTAAAATTAATATTGGATATCGCTTTTTCGCTACTAAGGGCGCGCTGGTCGCAGACTTTGGTAGCGGCTATTGGGGTTACCTTCAGTATTACCATGTTTATTGCTTTGCTCAGTTTTATGTCTGGCCTAAACGATCTGCTGGATGGGCTAATGTTGAATAGAACACCACATGTACTTTTGTATAATGAAATCAAACCAGCGCTTCGGCAACCGGTTCAGCGATCTCTGAAGTACCAGAATAGTTATCATTTTATCAGTTCAATTAGGCCTAGTAAGTCATTGCCACAGATCCATAACAGCATTGCTATTATTGAAGCGTTACATCATGATAAAAGAGTGCATGGCGTTGCACCTAAAGTGTTTGTACAGGTTTTCTACAACGTGGGTACAGTCCATTTAACAGGAGAAATTAATGGTATTTCGCCAGCAGATGAGAACAAGTTGTTTTCATTTGCCGATTATGTAACTGAAGGAAACTATATGGACCTTAACATCATTCCAAATAGTATCATACTTGGAAAAGGTGCGGCAGAAACCATGTTGATTGCCCGGGGAGATGCGGTAGAGGTTACCACAGTCAGGGGCGATCGCTTACGACTCAAGGTAGTTGGCTTTTTCCAATCTGGAATCTCACAAATAGATAAACTGCAAAGCTACGTCTCAGTAGCAACGGCTCAAAAGTTACTTGGCGAACCAAGTAACTACATCACCGATATACAATTGAAGCTCCATGATATGAAGCAAGCGCCATTCTTGGCAAAGGAGTTCGAAAATCGTTATGACTTAGATGCACTAGATATCCAAACCGCAAACTCGCAGTTTGAAACTGGTAGTTTTGTGAGGACAATCATTTCTTATGCGGTCGGTATTACCTTATTGGTGGTTGCCGGATTTGGAATATATAATATTCTGAATATGATGATTTATGAAAAAATGGATTCTATCGCCATACTAAAAGCTACGGGTTTTTCTGGCAAAGATGTGAAGCTTATATTTTTGGCTATATCATTGTCCATTGGTGTATTTGGAGGAATTACCGGACTTATTTTCGGTTTTGGGTTATCAGAACTTATTGACCAAATGCCCTTTGAAACTGCTTCATTACCAACGGTAAAAACCTATCCCATACATTACGATCCGTTTTTCTATCTCATCGGGGGTGTTTTTTCTGTAGTTACGACCTATTTAGCAGGATCATTTCCGGCACGAAAGGCCAGTAAGGTAGATCCGGTCGAAATCATAAGAGGAAAGTAGCAATGAAAGATAAAATTTTAGAAGCGGTAAACATTAACAAATACTTTCACGATCCGATTGACATAAAGGTGTTGAAAGGTATCAGCTTTCATTTAGAGAGGGGCGAATTTGCATCTATTATCGGAAAATCCGGATGTGGTAAATCCACGCTGCTTTATATCCTTTCTACTATGGACACAGATTTTCAGGGAGATCTGCTAATAGATGGTATAAGCATGAGGAATAAAAAAGAGACGGAACTTGCGTTGGTGAGGAATGAAAAGATAGGTTTTGTATTTCAGTTTCATTATCTTTTGAATGAATTTTCTGTTCTTAGAAATGTAATGCTGCCTTGCGAAAAGTTGGGCAAAATCTCTCTGCAGGAGATTGAAAGCAAAGCTTATGAAAAGCTAAAGATCCTCGGTATTGCTGACGAAGCGTTAAAGAAGCCTAACCAATTGTCGGGCGGAGAGAAGCAGCGGGTTGCAATTGCCCGTGCGCTTATTAATGATCCTTTAATCATCATGGGAGATGAACCTACAGGAAATCTTGATCGGAAAAACGCTGAGGTCGTCTTTGATATCTTCGCAAGATTAGCGACAGAATATCAACAATCGTTATTGATTGTTACACACGATAATGATTTTGCCAACAAAACACATCGGATTATTGAAATGGAAGATGGGGTAATTACCTCAGATAAGTCCCGCAGATGCCAGGCTGTTACATTTAACGCGGTGCAATAATGCTTGCTGGGCCGCGACTATGTTCAAATCTTTCCCATCCCATATTTCTAAAGCCGGCTGTTGCAATGCCCTTCCAAAGGAAAAACTAAGGTTCCATGGCAGATCTGATCCGTAATCTCTATTCATCGCATTCAATCTGGCCGATGCAAGTTCAGCCGGTTGCCCACCTGATAGAAATGCAATTCCTGCAACTGTATCTGGTACAACATCTAAAAGACATTTAACAGTGGCTTCGGCTACAACAGCAACCGGGTCGTTGAACATAGCTTCTAGTCCCGGTAGTATCATATTCGGTTTCAAAAGGATCCCTTCCAGTGAAACACGTTGCTTATAAAGTTGTTCAAACACGACCTGAAGCAATCGACTTGTTACAGTCATACAGCGTAGCAGGGAGTGCCCGCCGTTCATCAAAACTTCAGGTTCTACAATGGGCACGAGCCCTACTTCTTGGCACATTGCAGCATAGCGGGCTAAGGAATGCGCATTGGCTTCTATACAGCCTTCACTTGGAATACGATCTCCAATAGTAATTACTGCCCGCCACTTTGCAAAACGCGCACCCATCTCACTATATTCGACCAATCTGCTGCGTAAACCGTCCAAGCCTTCTGTTACCTTTTCTTCTGGAAAGCCTGCCAGCTGTTTAGCACCAAGGTCAACTTTTATCCCAGGAATAATGCCTGCATCAGTTAGCACTTTTATAAATGGGGTGCCATCTGCTGTTTGCTGTCTGATGGTTTCGTCGAACAAGATTGCTCCGCTGATCCCTTCGTTAAGCTGAGGAGTGGTAACGAGTAGTTCCCGATACTTTCGTCGCATTTCTACAGTTTGCGGTATACCTAATGCCGCAAAACGTTTATTGCAGGTGCCAAAACTTTCGTCCATGGCTAACAATCCCTTATGACCATCCATAAGGGATTTTGCAGTTCTAATCAGCTGTTCAGATATCATTAACATTGTTCCATTTCCAATTTAATATTTCAGGCATATCCTCTCCATGTTTATTTATGAAGTGCTTATGCTGGATCAATTTATCCTTCATCATCTGTTTAAGATAGTCCCCCTTAGCGCCCAGGTTGGCGACACGGTCAACAACATCCTGCACTAAATTAAATCGGTCTAGTTCATTTTGCACCCGCATATCAAAGGGGGTGGTGATGGTGCCTTCCTCTTTGTACCCTCTAACGTGCAAATTGCGATTCTTGCGACGATAAGTTAGGCGATGCACCAACCAGGGATATCCATGAAACGCAAAAACAATATGTTTATCTTTTGTAAATAGCGAATCATAATCCTGATCACTCAAGCCGTGCGGATGTTCACTTGCAGATTGCAATTTCATCAGATCGACAACATTAACCACCCTTACCCTTAAATCTGGTAAATGTTCTCGCAGAATGGATACGGCTGCTAATACCTCTAGTGTTGGCGTGTCGCCGCAACTGGCCATCACTACATCTGGTTCTGATTCCTGATCATTACTAGCCCATTGCCAAATGCCAATACCTTCGGTGCAATGAATCACAGCCGCGTCAATAGTTAACCACTGAGGCAATGCATGTTTTCCTGCGACAACAACGTTTACATAATTCCTGCTTCGCAAACAATGGTCAAAAACTGAAAGCAGACAATTGGCATCAGGTGGTAAGTAAACGCGTACTATATCTGCTTTCTTATTGATTACATGGTCGATAAAACCGGGATCCTGGTGAGTGAAACCATTATGGTCCTGTTGCCAAACATGAGAGGACAGTAAGTAATTTAATGAGGCTATGCTACGCCTCCATGGCAATTCCTTAGTCACTTTTAACCACTTGGCGTGCTGACTAAACATGGAATCCACGATCCTAATAAAAGCTTCATAACTATTGAAAACCCCGTGTCTCCCTGTCAGCAGGTAACCTTCTAACCATCCTTGACACTGATGCTCGCTAAGCTGAGCATCCATTATCCTTCCTGATGGTGCCAAATATTCATCGTTCTCTGCTGTTTTGGCATCCCATTGGCGATTACTTGCTTTAAAAATGGCTCCCAATAAGTTGGAAAGCGTTTCGTCTGGTCCAAATACACGGAAATTCTCCTGGTTAAGATCGATAATATCTTTTAAAAAATTTCCTAAAACGGTGGTGTCTCCAGCCTGCACTGCACCTGCTGAGGTGATATCCAGGGCATGCCGCCTAAAATCGGGCATTTGAAGATCGCGTAACAGTAATCCACCGTTGGTATGCGGGTTAGCGCCCATGCGCCTGTTGCCTATCGGAGCCAATTCTGCAAGTTCCGATCTCAATGCACCATTTTCATTGAACAATTCTTCTGGTCTGTAGCTTTTCATCCAGCTTTCCAATTGGTCTAGATGTTCCGGATGTTTTGCGTCTACCAAAATCGGTACCTGGTGAGAGCGGAATGTTCCTTCATTAGGTAATCCATCAACTTCTTTGGGTCCAGTCCATCCTTTTGGTGATCTCAAAACAATCACTGGCCAACGAGGACGAGTATTATCGTTATTGTCTCTCGCATTTTGCTGATATTTCTTGATATCGTTGATAGCCTTATCAAATATTCCAGCCATTAGTTGGTGCATCGTTTCAGGATCGTCTCCCTCAACAAAATATGGCGTCCAACCACAACCCTCTAGAAACTTTTCTAATTCCTCATGTTCAATTCTTGCAAGAATAGTGGGGTTGCTTATTTTGTATCCGTTTAAGTGTAGTATGGGTAAAACTACTCCATCAGTAATTGGGTTTAAAAACTTATTTGAATGCCAGGCGGTTGCCAGTGGCCCAGTTTCGGCTTCCCCATCACCAATTACACAGGCTACAATGAGGTCTGGATTATCAAAAGCGGCACCAAAGGCATGACTAAGCGAATAACCCAGCTCACCACCTTCATGGATTGAGCCTGGGGTAGTAGGTGCTACATGACTGGAAATACCACCGGGGAACGAGAATTTAGTGAACAGTTTTTTCATCCCAGCTTCATCTTGCGTGAAATCTGGATAAACCTCACTCCAGGTACCTTCCAAATAAACATTTCCAACTATTGCAGGACCCCCGTGACCAGGACCTGCAACATAGAACATATCCAGATCATATTTCTTAATGATGCGGTTCAAATGCACATATATAAAATTTTGCCCGGGTGTTGTACCCCAGTGTCCAACCACCAGAGGTTTAACATGGAGGAGTTTTAAAGGCTCACGCAAAAGCGGATTATCATACAGATAAATCTGACCGACAGAAAGGTAGTTCGCTGCTCGCCAATAGGCATCCATCTTATGTAATAATTCTGGCGATAATGTTTCGACCTCAGGATTGATTAATATTGGTTCCATTGTATTTTATTTAATATTGTGATTTGTCAAGCTAAACCGAATTCCTTTAATTTGGCAACCGTAGTATCGTAATCACTATGGCTGATTCCCTTTATTCCAAAACCTTCAGCAATTCCAACAAACATAGGCTGATTATCTATGTAAAGAATTTCACTTGCATTCACCTGTGCGATATCCAATGCAAGGCTAAAAATATCGGCGTCTGGCTTTCTTAATTTTACAAAAGAGGAAGAAATAAAAAAGTCGATAAAGCTGTTAAGTTTAAATTTCTTTATCCTATAATTATTGAGTTCCCGGCCTTCATTGCTAACCACGGCAACTTTTAGACTATATTTCATTTTCAAATGAATAAAAAGTTTTATCATTTCAGGGTGAGATTGGGATTGCTCGTACATAAATGTTTTAAATTCATCTTTAGAGAAATTTCGCGGTTTATAAAATATTACGCGATCTAAGTAAGTATCGAGCGTCATTTTCCCCAATTCATAGGTTTCGAAATTTAGGTGGTGCCTTTCATCCATATCTTGATGATTGAGATGAAACAGTTTGGTTGCAGCCTGTCTTGAGTTCCGGTTCCATCCGTCAGTAAGCAAAACGCCGCCGATATCAAGAAATAGGGTAGATATGTGATTTTCTTCAGTCATGTTATTTTGCACATGGTTGTACTCATATGGAATAACAAACTAACATAGCTAAATGTTATCATTACTTTTGCGGTGAAGAACCATTATCCCCAATATTAGAAGCTACCTTTGGAAGGATTCTTCTACCACAAATCGATACTAATATTTATGGCCAGAGAAAGATTAAACAGCGGTAATGAACGCGGTATAGAGTTGCCAAAGGCAAAACTAAATAGGGAAACACTGGGCCATGTGTCCAGATTGCTCAGCTATCTGAAGCCCTACCGTGGAAAATTCATTGCTGCGCTGGTCTGCCTGTTCCTCACTAGCCTGGTCGGTCTTGCTTTTCCATCCTTCGTGGGTGCGCTGATCGATACTGCCCAGGGTAAGCGAACCGATGACTGGCTGCCTGCTACGATCCCCGGGATATTGGTGCTTGCCTTTGTGGTACTGGGGCTGCAGGCGCTTATTTCTTTTTTTCGTATTCTATGGTTTGTTACCGTGGGAGAAAGGGCGCTGGCTGACATTAGGCGGGACACCTATCTCAAGCTGATCACCCTGCCTATGAACTTCTTCGCGGGTCGAAGGGTGGGAGAGCTCAACAGCAGGATATCTGCTGACCTTTCACAGGTTCAAGATACGCTCACGACTACCATCGCAGAGATGATCAGACAGGCCGTGCTGCTGGTGGGCGGTATTGTATTCATGGCCATTATTTCTAAAAAGCTCATATTTGCACTGTTAGCGGTGTTGCCGATACTGATCGTGTCGGCAGTCTTTTTTGGCAGGTTCATCCGCAAGATCTCTCGGGAGGCACAAGACAAGCTCGCAGAGTCCAATACGATGGTCGAAGAGACCCTGATGGGGATCGCCAGCGTAAAGGCATTTGTCAATGAACCATTCGAGGTCAAGCGTTATGGTGGAGCCATTGGCGAGGTGGCAGCGATCGCCATCAGGGGAGCAAAATTCAGAGGAATGTTTTCCTCATTCATTGTACTGTGCATTTTTGGTGGGATATTGGGGGTGATTGGATACGGTTGCGTGCTGGTCAGCCACGGTGAGATTACCTTCGGCGAACTCTTAAAATTTTCACTCTACTCCATGTTCTTGGGTAGCTCTTTGGGCAGTTTTCCTGAGCTATTTGCTAATGTGCAGAAAACGGTTGGCGCAAGTGAACGGGTGTTGGAGATCCTTGCTGAAAAGGGAGAAAATGTGTCAACTAGTGAAATGGCGGATCCTATTGAGCAAAAGATTAGAGGTAACCTCTCCTTCAGCCATGTCAGTTTTTCCTACCCTTCGCGTGCCGAGGTTGAGGTATTGAGGGAGGTCTCATTTGAGGCTAGCGCAGGTCAGCGGGTGGCCATTGTTGGTCCGAGCGGATCTGGAAAATCCACCACTGCCGCATTGATATTACAGTTCTATAGTCCGCAGAGCGGAGAAATACTTTTTGACGGCAAGCTAGCAAGTCAATATTCACTGACTGATATTAGAAACCAGGTAGCTATTGTTCCCCAGGATGTCCTGCTGTTTGGTGGTACGATATTAGAAAACATTGCCTACGGAAAATTGAGCGCCAGTAGGGAAGAGGTTGTGTTAGCTGCGCAACGCGCGAATGCCCATCAGTTCATCATTTCTTTTCCCGAAGGATATGAGACGGTAGTTGGTGAACGCGGTGTCAAGCTTTCTGGTGGGCAACGCCAGCGGATTGCCATCGCCCGTGCATTGTTGAAGAACCCTTCGATATTGATACTGGACGAGGCTACCTCCTCGCTGGATTCCGAATCGGAACGCCTGGTGCAGGAAGCCCTGGAAGAGCTAATGAAGGGCCGTACCTCTATCATCATTGCGCACCGGCTTTCCACCATCCGGGAGGCAGATAGGATTTTGGTGTTGGAAAAGGGTCAGATCGTTGAATCGGGTACGCACCAAGAGCTCATCGCTAACGAGCAAGGGCTTTATAGGTACCTCAGCGGGCTGCAGTTCGATGTAGCTTAGTTGTAGATTAGGTTCCTGCACTAAACGCAAAAACCTTAGATCTCATCGAGGTTTTTGGTAATCAAACTGACCTGCCTTCCCATCTTTTTTTGAATAACCTCAAAATGATGTAGCTCACTCTCGCTGACCAACGAAATGGCATCGCCAAAGACATCTGCACGACCGGTTCTACCAATTCGGTGAATGTAATCTTTTGGTGATCGTGGCAATTCATAGTTAATTACGAAAGGAAGAAAGTTAATATCGATTCCCCTTGCCATTAAATCTGTAGACACTAACACCCTTAACTTCCCTGATTTAAAATGCGCTAAAGCTTCAGTTCTGGCTCCCTGACTTTTTTTACTGTGAATAGCTTTTGCGTCAATCTTATTTTTACGGAGTTTGTTAACAACAGCGTCTACCTGCTGTACGGAAGAAGCAAAAACCAGTACTTGTTTCATTTCGTGATGATTGATCAAGTAACGCAAAAAAGGTCCTTTTTTTTCTGCTGAAACAACATAAGCGACCTGTCTGATCAGATCTAATGAAGCCTCTTCAACTGCTATCTTAATCACCAGAGGCTCATGAAGCAAGACCTGATGAATTTGTTCAAGATCATCAGTCAGTGTTGCCGATAATAATATATTTTGACGTCTCTCAGGCAAAAGTGCTATGATTTTGTTGAGCTCATCTTTGAACCCCAAGTTAAGCATTTTATCTGCCTCATCTAATACGAGTGTTTCAATACCCGATAAGTGTACAGAATTTAAACTGACTAATTCCAATAACCTCCCGGGTGTAGCAACTAATATATTTATGCCTTGTAAAGCCATCATTTGTGGATTGATGGACACACCACCATACACAGCTATTATTTTAACAGATTGAGCTAGTGGCTCACTAAAAGTTTTAAAAACATCTTTGACCTGTTCAGCCAGCTCACGGGTGGGAACTAAAACCAGCACATTCGCATGGCGATTTTTCAACCCAATTGATCCTTCTAAATTCATTAATAGCGGTAAAACATAACTAGCGGTTTTCCCTGAGCCTGTTTTAGCAATAGCTAAAACGTCTTTTTTACTTAAAATGGCAGGTATGACAAGTTCCTGGATTGGTGTTGGGTCTGTGAAACTCTGATCTGCAAGTGTCTTTAATAAAATAGGGGATAAACCAAGGGAACTAAAGGGCATAGAAGTTAGTTTTAATAAGGCACCAAGATACAATTATATGTTTTGCTACCACCAATTCCCAGTGCCACTATATCGGCAATAAATAGTATATTCGAATTACCAAATGTACTTCAATGTTCAAATCGCTCGTTACGCTGCTGTTAGTATTCCCAGTTATCGCTTTTGGACAAAAAGGGGTCACTATTAAAGTAGAACAACTTGAAAAGCCAACCAGCTTGATTAAACTTACGGCTACGGAGCGGATCTATCATGAGATGATGATGACAGACGCTGACCTAAGTGTATTTGAAGTTGAAATCAAGCTGGTAAAGTAAAATTAGTCGTCAAAAATCAAGGCATTTTGCTCGAAGATCCAGATAGTCCCTGGGAAAAAGCTTTCCCAAAATTCACCAGTCAGCTGGATGCTTTTGCAGGCAAAGAACTCAGTAAAGTGGCAACGGCTAATTTCTCCACTACTACGTCTGTTTCCAGGGCTGCTTCACAGCTCACCTTAATGGAAGCAGTAAAGCCTTACTTCGCGTTTGTGATGATTTACATTAAATGCGGCATTCCCGAGATTACACTTGAAGGTACGCCTAAAGACTGGCGGATGGTGCTAGACAAAACGCGTTATTTAAAAAAATATGAATTGAGCTGGTGGATCGATGAAATAGAGCCGTTATTAAAAGAATTTGTCAAAGCATCTAACGGAAATGCAGACAAAGATTTTTGGAGGAATATGTTTAAATACCATACCTTGAAAGAATATGGAGCACCAAAAGTAATCGATGGCTGGATTGTTAAATTTTTCCCTTACACCAAAACAGGTAAGAGAAATACACTAAAATCTTTATCTGGTATGGATGGATTGCCTTCAGAAATGGTAAAGGTGGATCTGGATTTTCTTACTGTTTCTAATGAAGGTACGGAGACTACCCCCTTAGAAATGTGGGCGGGATTTACCGGGCTTGAGCAGAATAGCAAGACTTTTGCCCTGAAGCCTGCGATTGGCTGGATGATCAGAAAAAAGGATTCTGAAAATGACAAGCGCCTTGCGGAAAGAATAAAGAAAAACTATGCAGATGATCCATATTTCGGGATTAATATACAAGTGCAGACTGTTCCAAAGGAGATATTGGAATTAAAGGAAATTAAAAAACTGACCATCTCTTTTATTGATAAAATAAATATCCCCGACGAAATGGGAAAAATGAAGATAGAAGGTTTTGCAATGGACGGTAGCATCGATGAAGCAGGTATCAAAAGAATCTGTAAGTTACTGCCCAATACCCGGTTATGGATTAATAATAAGATATACACCGAATAAGCTCTAGGAATTGTACCAAATATATTAGCTTTTATTAAACCGAATGTCATTTATCATTTTTACCTTTATTTGTTAAAAATCTAATATGACTGAGATTGCAAACCTTAAAGAGAACGGCTTTGAATGGATAGACCTTGTCAATCCGGATGCCGAAGAGCTACTAAAGCTTGCAGATAAGTATAAACTCCATCCGGCATTGGTGAACGATTGTATGCAGCCAGATCACTTGCCGAAATATGAACGGATGCAGGACTACGCCTTTATCATATTCAGGATACACATAGACAACGATCTGCCTGAGGCCGATAGTATCCAAGAACTTACCAATAAAATTGCAGTATTCGTTTCAGATAAATTTATCATTACCATCCACAGGCGCAAACAGGTGCTTTTTGACGGACTACTTGATCAGATGAGGGCAAATGGGTGCAAGAATAGCAGGGAGCTACTTAACCTGTTGATCTTAGCCTGTCTGAATACCTATGAAAAACCGCTGAACAAAATCTCCAAGTCTGTAGACTATTTTGAAGAAATTGTCTTTTTAAGGCCAAAGAAAGTTCCGTTGTTAAAAGGATTATATTATATCAAGCGTAAAATAGACCTGCTGAGGAGGATGCTTATCCTGTCCTTCGAAATCATTGACTCTATTGACTCAGCAGCAGAAGGAAATGTAAATACGAGGGATACAAGAGATCAGTATGTAAAGCTTCAGAACATGTTCGATGCACTTTCAGAAAATATTCACCAATTGTTGAACATCTATTTTTCGGCTTCCTCGCAGCGCACTAATGATACCATGCGGGTGTTGACGATTTTTTCTGTTTTTTTTATGCCACTTACCTTTATTGTCGGCATCTATGGGATGAACTTTAATTACATGCCTGAACTGGGATGGAAATTGGGTTACCCGGGTGTGATGGGGTTGATGGCTATAGTCACTTTTCTAATCTTTATTTGGTTCAAGAGAAAAAGATGGCTTTAATTTAGATTGAACCGATCCTATGCAAGCTTTTTCCGCAACCATTTGCGCACTGGCTCATCATACCATTTCAATGCGGCATAGGCCAAAACGACTGCAGCTATCAAAATAAGTAATGCATATGGCCAGGCCTGTACCATCGTTATTCCCTTATTATTGCTGATCCATGCAACGTAAAAGTAGACCAGTGGGTAATGTATCATGTAAAGCGGGTAGGATATATTACCTAAGAATTTGCATATCCTGTTTTCTCTTTGAGTTTGCATCACGCCACTTGCGCCAAGATATACTATAAGAGGGAAAACAATAATAATGCAAACAGAATCATAGATTCCGTTCATCCAAACATGTTCGGCACCGCCAATGCGCGGCATATATAGTACAATAGCTACCAGAAGGCTGCACCATAAAAAGGCATTTTTAATTCGGGTCGGCTTCGCTACACGTGATAGTAATAGACCGGCAAAGAAAGGGTACATAGTACGGGTAAACCCAATGCGTACCTGCTCCAAATTCAATGTCCAGCCACCACTGACGTCGCCGTTAGTGATTGCCAGGTGTGTGAGTGCGATAGCAGCTATGCCTACCAGGATACTTAGCGCCAATATTGAAAATTTCCTGATCCAAACGGCATAAAGAATGTTGGCAATGTATTCAAAAAACAATGACCATCCCACGCTATTTAGCGGGTGCATCTCTGCCCAGCCACGTATATCAAGTGATAAGGGTACGGGAAGAATAGTATAACCGATCAGCATCACCAGTAGCATCTTCCAGAGAGGAATAGTATGAATAAGCGGCCATAGCGTAGAATCCGTAAAATAGAATCCGATAGCGCCAAGGGTCATCCCCAAAACCACCATTGGTTGAAGACGTTCAATACGGCGTTTCAAAAAAATACCAACCGTCGTTTTATTCCAGCGATCGTCGTAAGCATAACCGATTACGAAACCCGATAATAAAAAGAAAAAGTCGACAGCCAGGTAACCGTGATTAACGAATTTATCTAAATTACTTGTTGAGAATGGTTCGGCCAGGTGAAATGTTACCACGATTATGGCTGCAACACCGCGAAGACCGTCTAGTATGGGGTAGTGTGGCTTGGTGGCCATCTCGTTAATTAGGTCAGATCTCATGTAAGGGGTTATAAAAATTGCAATTTGTAAAAAATAGCTAACATTCAGTTATCCGACTGAATGTTAATTTAAAGTTGACAATAACCCGAGAATTTAACCTAAACAGTTGTCCCCTCAGCTACCTAATTTATGATCTAGGATAGTATTTTCTAAGCCATATGGACATCTGATCGTCGGGAATAACATCCCATTCTTTTTCGCCTGCGATCACTTTAAAGTGACCTACAAGCCGGTAAGGTTCATTATTAACGGAGTTATCAAAGAAATATCCCTGGTAAGCGATCTCTGCCGCTTCTTTAAGCAGCTCCATAGAACGCACATATCGTTTTCCAATTCGATCGGCCGGAACATGATGTCCACCTTCTTTAACTCTTAGCGCTACGCGGAACTTATTAATTTCAGGAGATTCCGTCCCAACGAAATAAAGGTAAACCTTGTAGCCTGCTTCAGCGGCTAAACGCATATCATCTAGGTTTGATTCGTGCGAAAACACAGTTTCAAACGAGAAACGTCGCTTAGCTGCAATAAATGCATGTCTGAGGAACCTTGCAATAATTTGCGCAACACGATCTAAACATTCTGCTATGGTCAAAGAAAGTTTGCGTCCAGAAATTTTAATAGATTTACTAAATTTTCTACCGAGAAGTCGTCGGACAATAACCCGGAAGTTTCACCAAATTTAACAAGATCCGCTAACTTACAGTTTACCTCGTAAGGATGAAAAAAGAACATATCAGTCTTTAAACTTTGTGCAATATCGTCTGCATTAATGTAAACCCCTAAGTCAAGTTTGAAGGTCTCATTTACTTCAGTTTCACGAATCCTTTTGATAACGGTACTTTTACCTGAACCATTTGGACCGGCAAAAACCCTAAGACGAAGTTGTGGTGTGATTTGTTCCGACAAGAGATGATAGAATTAAGCCTCTTGAAGCTTTTCGATTTGTTCGAACTTTCCATCCTGATATTCCTTCACTACCCAGCCCCCTTTAACAGTCACTACATAACCCATCAGTTCCATTGCATTCTTAGCAGCAGCTTTACCAGCACTTTTTGCTTTACTTACAACAATTCGCTTAGTTAGATAAGCAAACCCATCGCTTGTTCTTGATCTACTTGTTGATTTACTTGCCAATATAATTAAAGATACAAAAATAACATCTTGTTTTAAAACTTCAATTTTAATTTTAGCAGAAGCAAAATCATCAACTTTAACTTTTCCTATAGTCTAACACACTGCAAGGAAAATCTAAACATCTCAAAAAACGAAGATTTCATGTGGGTATTAATGTACATAGCTATAAGGCGATTTATATTATAGTTTAGCTTAAAGAACCCCATTGTATACAGACAAAAAAATAATGGCTATTAAAATTTATCTATATTCACTAAAATAATAACCAAATATGCGCTCACAATTTAAATCTTTAGCAACTGCCTTGCTGCTTCTCGCATTGGCAGTTCTTCAAACACAAGCTGCTTTTTCTCAACAAGGTAACCTGACTATAAAGGGAAATATCATATTAACCAAAGAATATGATAGAGACATTGATGAGTGTTTCTTTCACTATAAAAACATCTTAACAGGCAAGGCTGTAGTTACACCGATTAGAAGAGATTCAGCCGGAAACTTTTCTGTAAGTATGCAGTTTGATACCTATCAGCAGATCTACTTTAGCAAAGCAATCAATAACGACGGACAGGTCTTCTACAATACTGGTATGATCTATTTTTCATTTTTCGGTAGACCAGGACAGGTAATGGAATTGAATTATACGCAAAAGCCTAAAAAATTAACATTCGACGGGGGCTTCTCAGTAGAAAACAACCAGTATCAAGCCTATGTGCAAGCACAAGAATCTGGCGTTAAAAATTTGTATCAGGATGTAGAAAATAGCAAACTTACACCAGCACAGGTAAAAGAATGGGCACTATCCTCATTTAAAGAACAGTTGAGTTTTAATAAACAGTATTTTAAAACGCATCCTACCTCAAAATTCATTCAAGAGCAGGCTTACTATAACGCGCTGTATGGCACTCAACAGGCAGCTATTCAATTTAACAACTTGTCAATTAATAAGGTTACGGAAGCAATGATGGTCGATTTTTATAAATCTATGATTGAAACTAGCCAAGTCTCCAAGGATGGTCAAATCATTAATTTAAAAACAATTATGGACCCTAATCCATCACTCAAGACAGCTGCTGCTTTAGGTAATCGGGAATATAAAGATTTCGTATTTAGTTTCTTTTCTATTCTTGAGCGCAGCATGAAGCGTGACTCTGTAGAGACGGTTCTATTTAAGGATTTGGCAGCCTATTTAATCAAAAAATATCCGAACTTAAAATCAGCAGAAAAAGAAATTCTTTCTAAATTTTTGAACGAAAAATCAAATTACAGCGAGCAGGAATCAAAGGCTATGTTAGCTTTATCTAATACTTACAGCCCTGAGTTTCTCCAAGTCCGCGAGAATAAAAAAGAGGTTGCAAATTACTTGAATATTAAAGATCCCGCACTTCGTGACCTGGGTGCTACCATTGCGCTTTATAAAAAACTTGATTTAAATCACATAGACCACCTAGAACCAGCAATTGAGGATTATAAGTTGGGCGTTAAGAATGTTTATCTTAAAAATAAATTTCTTACGACCTACAAAGAGGAGATGTACAAATCACATCACAGTCGAATACCCTCCCTAGCGGTGCTAAATTCTTCTAAGGAACTTGAAGGGGAAGAACTTTTAGGGGATCTATTGAAGAGATACAAAGGAAAGGTAGTCTATCTTGATGCCTGGGCAACGTGGTGTGGACCTTGCATAGCCGGTATGGAGAGCTCGCAAAAACTCCGAGAGCAATTGAAAGGAAAAGATGTAGTATTTGTATATCTCTGCATGGACTCTCCAAATGAGGTAGGGTGGAAAAACCTGATTGCAGCGAAAATTATTGCTGTGGAGAATTATTTTTTGAATCCGACCCAATCAGCCATTGTTGGTAAATCATTAAATATTAAAAGTTTACCACACTATGCATTGGCTGATAAAAGTGGCATTGTGGTTAATACAAAAGCCCCATCACCCGGACAGACAGAAACCCTTAAATTGATTCATGATTTGTTGGCTCATTAAAAGTCGTTTACATGATGTTTAATTATAAATGATTGGAGGAATAGTGTTTAACTCTGTTTTTGTATGTTTCTAAGTTCAGCTCACCTTCGATGTCTCTCAGGCTTCACAGCTTTCATTCTTTTAAGCGGCTCGTGATTGGAATAGCCAAAGTCGTGCTGGCGCACTTTTCCCTTGGCACCTTCGATCCGTTAGAAGGGGGGGAGCAAAATCGGCCTCCATCAAATAATAACTAACAGTTTACAAACAGAGCTTCAATCAAGATCTGCCACATAGATCCGTATTTTATACATTGCCTATATTAATTTAGTTATCTTCATTCTAGAAAGAAACCACAATGAAAATCGTCACGCTCCTAATGCTGTTGATATTCACATCAGAAATGGTACATGCCCAGAAGTTTGATGCCTTGATCAACAGAGCCGAAGAATTGCAAAAAGCTGAAAAGTTGAGTGATGCACTCGATAACTACATTTAGCCCAACATCATTTAAATCTTACGATTTTTCTATTCTTTTTTATTAACTTATCTAGCCTTTTATCGGTACATGCTTTTTCTAGATTGAAATAGGAAACGCTGATAAAGCCTCCATTGATTTTGTGATAGGTAACTGTTTTATAGATGTAAAAACGATTTAAAAGAGAAGCGTTCTCGACTCTATGATATTCAGCAACATCATCAGAATTGCTAAGTGATTTAATCGCAGTATTATAAAAATCAATTGGGCTACAATTTGTGTCCGCAGAATACCTAGTATGGTATATCCAAGTACTGTCTGCATCATATTTAACCCAATCCGAACGCATTATTTTCATATTTGCATTTTGTTTTGCGATTGACTTCGAAGTTTCAGAATATACAGCAAAACCAATATATATAGAAGAATCTTTGTTTATGAGACAATAACTATAAAAATCCTGGACATTAACGGGGTTTTCGGGAAAACGGAACATTCCATCTACGTAATCGGAAAAGGCTTTCGGCTTAAGAATCTCAACCCCCATATTGTTGATTTCTTCAATCGTTGATTTGAACCACTTTTGACGTGTTTCAATGTCATTCTTCCAAGTGACCTGATTTAATATTGCCTGCCCCTTAGCTATTGACTGACAAGCTATTAATAGATATAGGGCCACCATTAGTCTTTTCATATATATATAAATACATTACCGCCCGATAAAAACTACCGGGATAGCCTAAGCCATCCCGTTTTTCATACCTTTAAGTTACCGCACACAAAAGTATGCTCAAAGGTAAAACATTTTCCAGACAGCCGGTATTCGCTCAATTAATTGGGATGATCAATCGATCGATATTTGCGAGCTTGGAAAAGGAGCACAATGCAGACCATTACAGCAAGCGCTGCAAATCATGGGAGCATTTAATGTGCATGCTTTACTGCATAATGAAGAAATGCGTTGGACGCAAAACAGCTGATGGCAAGAGCAAGGGTGGCATTAAGGTTCATACCATGCTGAATGCATATGAACAGGTGCCCCAGCTAATCCATTTTGCCGACGCGGTTACACATGACTATACCTTTCTTTCCAAATTGCACCTATAGCTCCATCAGATCGCTGTTTTCGACCGTGCTTATGTTGATTATTAGTAGTATGCCAAATGGACAGCAAGCTAGGTACACTTTATCTCGGTGGGGTATCTTTAAAGATGAAAAAATACAGATCAGCTATAAAGACGAACATAAAAATGGAAGAGCTCCTATTCCCACTCAGAGTTGTTAATTATGATGATGAATAGAAAAATGTCTTCCAGTTCCTGAACAATATCTTTGATATGACCGTAGAGCAGATCGGGCTGCTTTATAAATTAAGATGGCAGATCGAATTGCTCTTTACCATCATCAAAAAGGGCATCAGGGAGAAAATCTCTTTCTCCAATCTAGTATGCTTCGCCTGGCAACACCTGTTCAGCCATCATAAACTAACCGAACTGATCGAAAGATCAGAAAAGGAATGGCGCAGAAAATATCAGCAAAAACTAGTTTTTCAACCTTCTATATTTTGATGGATAGGGGCTGAGGATAAAGGTTAAGTAACGATTATGTATGAATTTAGACAGCTCATTATGATCAGAAACCACTTAACAAGGGTATTATGATAAAGACAAAAAGCGGAAAAGCCTTTAATCAGAAAGGCTCTGCTCGATTTAAATCATATTTAAGTTTTGTCAATAGCGACACGATAGGTAGGGTCTTCATATATGTTAACGTCAATAACATCGCCTGCATTTTTCAATAATACCTGGCAATCTTCACTTAAATGTTTTAAATGAAGCTTTTTTCCTACTTTATGATATCGTTCAGTAAGTTTGTTTAGAGTTTCAATAGCCGACATATCAGTAACTTTACAATCCTTAAAATCGATAATTACTTCATCAGGATCATCGGTTACATCAAATTTCTCTGAAAATGCAGTAACTGAACCAAAAAACAAAGGGCCATAAATTTCATAGTGTTTAATGCCTTTGTTGTCAATGTACTTTCTTGCCCTGATACGTTTAGCACTTTCCCATGCAAAGACCAGTGCAGATATAATTACCCCAATCAAAACTGCAAGAGCAAGATTGTGTAACCATACCGTAATAACTGCAACCAATATCCCAACAAAAACATCCTGTTTTGGCATTTTATTAAAAATCTTAAAGCTTACCCATTCGAAGGTTCCAACAGCAACCATGATCATTACTCCCGTAAGCGCTGCCATAGGTACCAGGCCAATTATTGGTGCTCCAAAAAGGATAATAAGAAGAATTGTTAAAGAAGCTACGATTCCGGATAACCTTGCTCTTGCTCCAGCTGATAAATTGACCAGAGTTTGAGCAATCATTGGACAACCTCCCATACCAAAGAAAAATCCATTTAGAATATTAGCACTTCCCTGAGCAATACATTCCCTATTACCATTACCCCTGGTACCGGTTATTTCATCAACAAGATTTAAGGTCAGTAAGCCTTCGGTTAAAGCAACGCCAGCCATGATGACCGCATAAGGTAATATAATCTGAAAAGTTTCTATCGTAAGTGGAATATTTGGAATGTGAAAAGGTGGAAAACCTCCGCTAACCGATGCAATGTCACTTACTGTTTTGGTATTAATCCCAAAACCCAGCACAATAAAAAACACCACAATAATTGCTACTAGAGAAGGTGGAACAGCTTTGGTTATTTTTGGAAAAAAGACAACAATTGCAATGGTTAATGCAACAAGTCCTGCCATGATCATAAGTGGTTGCCCGATTAGCCAGGTCTTCTCTCCATTAACTACAGTCTTAAATTGCTCAAGCTGTGCCATAAAAATAATAACAGCTAAACCATTTACAAAGCCATACATTACCGGCTGAGGAACTAGCCTTATAAACTTGGCCAATTTGAATAATCCAACCAGAATCTGAATAATGCCTGCTAATGCCACTGCTGCAAATACATATTCGATCCCATTTGACTTCATCAGAGCAATGATAACTACAACGACAGCTCCTGCACCACCAGAAATTAAGCCTGGCCGACCACCAAAAATAGAAGTAACAAGTCCCATAATAAAGGCTGCATATAATCCCACTAAAGGCGGAAAACCTGCTAGAATGGCAAAAGACAAAGATTCAGGCATCATGGTCATAGCCACAGTTATTCCAGCCAATATTTCGGTTTTGTAATTAACTTTTTGAGAAAAGTCAAAAAAACGTGCACGTGAAAACATTCTTAAGAAATTAAGTTTAAAAAAATAAAATTGTATAAGGATATTGCCCTAACTAGGAAAAGTAAGGTAGAAAATGATTCACTGAGTAATTCAGTGGTATGTCACAGGGTTATATGAAACTTTATCTAATTTTCTCATTTCGATTGGCGCAAAGGTAACAAAAAATATAAACAGGGCTATTTAATTTTAGTTTCCACCCTCTTGACAACTTGAGGACTCAGAGACTGCTGAAGGCGTATTTAGAGGGCAAAGGCATGCCTTTGCCCTCCGAGTATGCTCGAAGTTACCTAGTTGTTCGCTCGGAGCTCCGTTGGTTGTTTTATCAGTCTACCGAAAGATATTGTTTAAATAATTCCTTGTGTTCTCTGGTAAGATCTTCACTAAGAATAATTTTTAGGTCATCATGCCCATTTAAGAAAATTTTAAGTTTGTTTCTTCTTGGCCCTACTAACCGAGCCTTATAGATAGCGCTTAGCCTTACCACACCTGCCCGTCCCAAATTAATATACTCATCCTCGTTTAGGTGTTTCAAAGTAGCAGTGACCGTCTCATGGTATTTGCTTCGAATTCCATCGTTAAACATAATGAGGTTATCCCGGTCCTCGGACTTCATGTAGATCAATTCCGTAAAAATATGTTCTTTAAACATTTTTACCTTATGCTTAATCTCCGGTAGAGGAATCGGATCTTCCGTTATCATGAGTGGAATCGCCACTAGTTTAGGGGCTATCATTTCAGTTCCAATGTTTCCGAATAGTAAGGCGATGAAAACGTACGCAGCACAATGCTTTAGCCAACCGGAATCTAAAATCCAGATATGGGCGATGGCAAAATAAATGGTGATAAGAACAAAGATGAGCCCAAATGGAAATAATACTCCAAAAAGGAGCTGTAGGCTAGGTCTAAGTACCGGGAATTCTTTCCATGGTTTACGACTATTTAGTTTCGTAGTCACTTGCATGATAACGAAGGAAATAAGCATGCTACATACTGTTCCAATAAGTAAGGCTGCAAAATATCCCTTGGTGTTGATAATTTCCCAAGGACCTTTATCCTGACCAACACTTGCGAAAATATGAGCTAAAAATATTGATAGTGCCAAGCGGATTGCCAGACTTTTAGAGAGAAGAGTCATTATTTGAATTTGGTTAGGGGGTGATTCGTCGAGATTAATTTTCGCTAACATACCATAATTAAAGGTTAAAATATTTCTAATTTCTCGCTTTGCGATGCAAATCCCATTTGTAATAGAGATAATCTGTCAAAAATCGAAAATAAAAGTCTATTCGTATCCATTTTAGGTGCCTTGGTAAGGAAATAAGAGTTTTAATCAAAATATTGTGAAGGTCATCAAATACATTTGTTAAATAAAATAACCGATTATAAATTAACTCTTAAACAACAATGAAAGAACTACTACAACAAATTTTAAGTGTATTGGCTGAAATACTATTTCAGCAGAAACTTCAGCTCATACCAATTAAAGTACAGGGTCACCCAGACCGCTGGATCGATCAGCGCAATGCAATGCATATGTTAATGCGTACCGACCGGCAGCTTCGAAGATATGTGAGCGAAGGTCAGCTTATTTCTAAGAGAATCGGTCGTTCGCTTTGGTATCTGGAGAGCAGTATTTTGGGATTTATGGAAAGATCCGAAGAGTTCTAGCTTCTACAATACCGGACATTTTGCAGAAACGGCGGACATTCGCGGACATTTTCGATCAACATTAGTTTAACCGATTTAAACACCATACCCTTGTATGACACTAAACAATTAACAAAATGAAAATAGACCTACTACTAAAATTTGCGATTGTCCAGTAAGGCAGGCAGGATTGGGACAGTGTAGCCTAAGCTGAGCGCGAGCACTCATCTGGGTGAGATTGTAGTAGGATAAGTAGGGGAGTGTAGTGTTAGTTGCTTGCTGCGAAGCGAGCAGAAAAGTTCTTTGACGTGTTTATAATTTTTAATTGGTATTGTGTTTAACCTTCAATCCATTTCATCTCTATGACTATATCTAATCGAAGCCCATCGTTAAGATGAAAATCAGTCAATCCTGAAACGAATTTAATATACAACTAAATCTCCAGTGAAGCGATGACACCAATTCAAGTTTGTTGTCTACTGGTTTCACTAAAACAATAAAACTTCACATTTTTGTGAAGCTTCAGTGATCCAGGTAGATATCAAATGCCTTTGTGTCTGACAAAATTGGATAACGAGTAACGGAACTTTCTTTTTAATATAGAAATCCAAACAACCACAATGGGATTTTATTGCCAAGACCATATTCAAGGTCATCTGCAACTATATAAGCGTGCTCATGTCCCTGTATTTGTTTGCCAGATTTGCTCTTCCCACCTATCTCCATAAGATATTTCCCATTCACCATAAAATCTCCAACCTTTGGATAGGTTACGATAGCTCCGGAATTTTGGACTTGCGAAAGAAAAAATGTTTCCCTTAGATTGCCGGTGTCTGGTTTTCCATTAGCCAAAGCGGCAATAAGACTGGTATTATGCAAGTAGATCTTTTCAGGCTTGTTCATCAGGCTTGTTCCATGTGAGGCCGAGCGTAAATTATTGATCAGCTGCGATTGTTCCAGTATATGCAGCATTTCCAGCAAACGGATTCTAGAGGTGTTTACCTGTTCAGCAAGTTTGGTGATATTTGGTGTAAAAGGGACGGAAGTAGAAATGACATACAAAAGCTTCTTGAGTTTGGCTAGCGTAGCAACTTCAATAGCCTTTGCCTCAGGTAAATCATAATCGATAATTACATTGATTAACTGGTTGATTCGCATAAAATAGTCTGATTCACCTTCAATAAAAAAGGGATATGCACCATAATTGAAATAATCGTTAAGCGATTTTAATGGTGAGGGGATAATTTTATGTAAATGCGCCCCAATTTCGCCGTGGTTACTCAATAGGTCATCAAAACTATAAATTGGAAGCTCAACCGAATGCTTTAAGGATATATATTCTCTCAGCGACAATTCAGGTAAGTGATAGTTTAGCAAACGCCTGCTTAGGTCCACTCTTGATTGCTGTAAAGCCAGGATAGAAGACCCTGAAATCACCAATTTCATATCTGGCAAAAAATCATATATATTCTTTACCGCTGTTTGCCAGTCATCGTATTTATGAACTTCATCCAAAAAGAGATGCCTACCACCAAGCCCATAAAAACGCTCCGCAACTTCTACCAGATTGTTTTGTCTAAAGTATAAGTCATCCAACGAGGTATATAACGTTTGTTCTAAAGGTAAATTCGTCTGAATATATTGGAGCATCATAGTGGATTTACCCGTGCCACGTGCACCTTCTATACAAATACCCCTTGCGTTCCAGTTAATCTTGTAGCTAAGCCCTCTTCTAAACTCAGTTCTATTAGTATTAATTAAGCGCCTGAATTTGTTTATTAATGCTTCCATCGTTTCACCGAAGATACAAATTTAGTATATAAACGTATCATACAATATATGATATAGGGATTAATCGTTTCAAATGTTATACAAATCGTTAAAAAAGAGTGTTCAACTTATGGATGGTGTTAAAATCGATAAGTAGTTTTTTAATCCGAATAGATTCTAAAATTTCGACTACCTATTCACCTTTTATTCCCTGATCGCAAATACGATCTGTGCCTCCGTAAATTTGCATTTTTTCATAGCAATTATTTGAATTTCAGTTATTAATAATTGCCCGATTTTTCTACTTTAGAATGGCCAAAACACTATTTTTTGTTTGATTTATAATTTTTACCGAACAGCAATGATTTAAATTATACCATTTCCGAAAGTTGTAAGTGAAAGTTTATCTATGATAACACGGTATTAACAGCAATAAAACGTTCATTTTAAAAAATATAGTGTAAGTTTGGTTTACTTATTTTATTATATTATTAGAAGTTCTTAAGATTCTAATACTGCTCTTTAAAATTCTGCCCTATGAATGCTAATCCCCACCATATTATTGCTATTGGCGCCTCTGCGGGCGGCATGGAAGAGATCAATTCTTTTTTTGACAATACGCCTTTAGATGGTGTTTCTTACGTTATTGTACAGCATTTATCTTCTGATTTTAAAAGTAGGATGGTTGAATTACTTGCCAAACACAGCAAGCTTGTAGTTGTGGAAGCTAAAAATGGTATGCAGGTAAAAAGCAACCAGGTATATCTTATCCCCAGCGATAAGTTCATGACCATAAGTGATGATACGTTATATTTAGCAAGCAAAGAAAAAGCTCCAGGTCCTCACCTTACCATAAATACATTTTTTAATTCACTGGCGGCAGATTGCGGGACCAAGGCTATTGCCGTAGTGCTTTCGGGCTTAGGCAGTGATGGCACCCAAGGTATAAAGGCTATTAAAAAAGCAGGTGGAATGGTGATTGCCCGCAACCCGGAAACAGCAGAGTTTGCCAGCATGCCTTCTAACGCCATCGCTACAGGTATGGTAGATTTTATTTTGGAGCCTGAATTAATGCCGGGTACTATTGAAGATTATGTAAAACGCGAGCAGGAATTAACGCTTGATACTGCTGACGACCAAAAAAATCTAGAGGCTATTGTACATCTAATTAATGAACAGCTACCGCTTGATTTTTCCGATTACAAGCAAACTACCATATTAAGACGAATTAAAAGAAGGGCGGCCTACAATAATTTCAATAGATTAGAAAATTACATTGACTTTTTGAAGGCAACTCCCATAGAAATAGCCGCATTGGCTAAGGATTTTTTAATCAGTGTTACTTCATTTTTCAGAGATGAAGAAGCCTTTAACTTTATTGAACAAAAGGTATTGCCAGGCATCTTGGAAAAACTTGCCCCCGAGGAAGAATTAAAATTGTGGGTAGCGGGCTGCGCTACCGGCGAAGAAGCTTATTCACTCGCCATATTAATAGCTGAGCAATTAGGCGGCAAGCTTAAAGATACCGTTGTAAAGATATTCGCTACAGATATTGATACTGCCGCGTTAACGCAGGCTGGCAAAGGAATTTATAGCTTAAGCATTGCAAAGGACATATCCGCGGAGCGACTAGAGAATTATTTTATTAAAGAAGGGAAAAATTATAAGATCAGCCCGAAAATACGTAAAATGGTGATCTTTGCAAAGCACGACCTGGTGAAAAACCCCCCGTATTGCAATATGAATTTTATCAGTTGTCGCAACCTGCTGATCTACATGACACCTGTATTGCAAAAAAAGATATTTACCATGCTGCTTTTTGGGCTTAAAAAGGATGGATATCTATTTTTGGGTTCCAGCGAAAACCCGATGCCGATCATCAAAAATCTAGAAATTGCCCATAAAAAATATAAGATTTACAAGAATCTTGAAACAAAACCGCTTTTACAATTTGATGCGTTCTCATTACCAGAGCTTGTTGATCCGAAACGTAAAACTTCCTCCTTTTCTTATGAGGACACTTCCCAAAGTGCAAATAATTCTCAGGCAGAAAAGATGCACGATAGCTTAGCCGAAGACCTCGATTACCTGGCCGTTTGCATTGACGAAAACAACAATGTTGTTAAATCTTACGGGGATACGACAAAATATTTTTTACAAAAGCATTACACTTCAAATTTGGAAGCACTTTTGCCAAAGCCGATTGCAGTTGCGTTTAATACATTAAAAACCAGTGCCTTAAAAACTAGCAAAAAAACTACCCTCACCGGGATAAAAATTAAAAACAACCAATCTGTAATTAAAATAAGTCTCTCCGTACGTCCTTTAACCGGAAAGAAAGGTGAGCAAACATTATTATTGGTAACTTTTACTGAAGACAGATTATCCAACACTGAACATCAGGAAGATATGGTGTTTGATGAAAAAATTTACCATGGTGAATACACCATGAATCTTGAAGAAGAGTTGAAGGAACTAAAAGATAAGCTTCAGTCTGCTCATGAAAAGCTTGATGCTTCCAATGAAAATATGCAATCTTTTAATGAAGAGCTTCTTTCGGCCAATGAAGAAATGCAAAGCACCAATGAAGAAATGCAATCGGTAAACGAAGAACTGCATACCATTAATGCGGATTACCAACTAAAAAATAAAGAACTGCTGGAAATTAATGACGATTTAAATAATTATTTCAGAAGTAACATTAACGGCCAGTTATTTATTAATAATGAGTTGCAGTTAATGAAATTTTCGCCGGGTACGGTAAAGCAGATCAACCTGCTTGAATCTGATGTAGGCAGGCCGCTCAGTAATATATCAACCAATATAAAGTTTGAAACAATATTAAACGACATTAAAAAAGTGCTGGCCGATGGTAGTGTTGTTACCAAAGAAATTGAAACTAACGATGGCAAATGGTACCAGGTAATGACGATGCCGTATATACGGCAGGCAGATAATAAGAAAGATGGTGCCATTCTTACATTTAATGATATTACCGAATTAAAAAAGATACAGCAGGAACTAAATGTAAGTAATAAAATGCTGGGTATAGCCATGGATTCGGCAGCAATGGGAACGTGGTCTATAGACCTCCAAACGCGTGAATTTATTCCATCACAACGATTTAGGGAAATATTTGGTTTTCATCCAGATGAGCAAATGACTTGTGAGGCGGCTGTCGCCCAAATTGACAGTCAATATCAAACTTTAGTGACCGATGCCATTGAAGCCAATATTAGCAAGGGTGTAAAATGTGACATAGAATATCCGTTGCGGGATTTTCATGATGGAAAACTTCGTTGGGTAAGAGCTAATGGAGATATTTCCAAAGATTTGGAAGATAAGCCCGCTTATTTTACGGGCGTTGTACATGATATCACGATTCATAAGCAGGATGAGATTCGGAAAAATGACTTTATCGCGATGGTCAGTCATGAGTTGAGAACGCCGCTAACATCACTCCAGGGATATATACAGCTTTTAAAGATCCGGGCAAAAAAGGACGAAGACATTTTTAGTATTGTTAAATTGGATAAGGCACATACGCAGGTAAAGAAAATGACCGCCCTGATCAATAGCTTTTTAAATGTTTCAAGCTTTGAAGCTGGCAAAATTTATTTGAATGAGGAGACTTTCGAAATGAATGCCCTCCTGAATGAAGTAATGGAAGAGGTTACACTGATAACCGCAACAAGCCACAACATTACAGTATTGCCCAGCCCAACGGTATCTGTTAAGGCGGATAGGGATAAGATAGGCCAGGTGATCAACAACTTTCTAAGTAATTCGGTAAAGTATTCGCCACATGGAAAAAATATTGAAATTTCTTGTAAAGAAGTAAATGGCACCGTTCAAGTAAGTGTAAAAGATGAGGGCATCGGTATTAAACTACAGGATCAGGAAAAGTTATTTGATCGTTACTACCGGATAGAAAATATGGATACCAAAAAAAATTCAGGTTTTGGCCTCGGGCTTTACTTATCAGCCGAAATCATTCAACGGCATAATGGTAAAGTATGGATAGAAAGTGAGAAAGATAAAGGGTCAACTTTTTACTTTAGTTTACCTCTTAATTAATTTTTCGGCTTGGATCTTCCAGCGATTAACCGGTCAAACTTAATATCGTGGTTCGTTACTAAGTTTTAAGCGCAGCTGCCAAATTTTTTAGTTTATCCGGAATTTTGTCGAGAGGGATAACGAAATCAATATTACCCGAATGCTGAGCACTGAGCGGCATATAGTTTACTTCAGCAGACATATCCTGAGCAAAGGTTTTTCCTCCGTTCGCTTTAATTTGCTTACAGCCCTCGGTACCATCATGATCGTATCCTGAAAGGACAATGCCGATTGCTCGATCGCCCATTACCGCAGCTAAAGAGGTAAAAAATAAATCAATTTGTTTGTTTCTGCCTGAGCGAGGGGAGATGACTTTGAAGTTATAGTTCTCCATTAAAAGGTCTGAGTTCGCAGGAATTACGTAAACGTTATTGGCCTGGATCAGCATTGAATCAGAAGCGACCTTTACAGCCATTTCTGTATGACGCGCCAGTATTTCAGCTAGCTGACTATGGGCTATTGGGTTCATGTGAGAAATAATGACAAAGGCCATACCTGTATTTGCAGGCATGACATTCAAAAGTGCCTTATATGCGTTAAGTGCCCCAGCAGAGCCACCAATACCAACAATGAGGGTAGGATATAATGCTCCCATATCTATGAAAGGTACACCTTTTGTTGACTATTCACCTTTATCTTGTTTAATTAATTTTTGACCCTCGGACACATTTTTGCCGATCTTGTTTTTCTCATTTGCGACCGCTATAGATTTATCATCCATTGGCACCAATTTTATTCCATCATCACTCAAAATTAATTTGTGGACATCACTGTCGTGGCCGGTGCCACGTGACTTGACAATGAAAAGCCCTCGAATGCGTTTTTTGCTTAAATCTTCCTCTAATTCTCTCACTACGATCCAGGTGTCTATTAGTGAAGATACTCCAATTTCTCCGCTCGTATCATTTTGTGCGGCGGAAGAAACGAGACTCGTAAAAAAGCTGGTGATGCCATTTGATTTTAACAGATCAATCATTCGGGTAATCATTGAGCGGATTTCACGTTGGTCACCCTCTCCAATAAGACTAGTAAGGGGATCTATGACCACTGTATTCGGCTTAAATTCTGCAATGAGTTTATATAAATCGAGTAGATGCATCTCTAAACCAAAAAAGGTAGGCCTCGTAGATACAATTTTTAAGAGTCCTTTTTTTATCATTGGCTCAAAATGAATGTTTATAGAACTCATATTTTGAACGAGCTGCCCTGCCGATTCTTCATAGGATAGGAAAAGACAGCGTTCTCCACGTTTACAACTTGCTACTGCGAACGCAGCTGCAAGGCTTGTTTTTCCAGTACCTGCTGTACCTGATGCAAGTACCGTACTACCTTTGGCAAAACCCGATTTAACACCCCTGAACATTTTGTCTAACGAGGGAATACCTGTCGAAACTTTATGAGTTGTGCCCGGTTGATCAAGCCCTGCAGAGGTGATGGGAATTACTGAAAGTCCCTCCTTATCAATTACGAAAGGATATTCGTTTGTTCCATGTTTTGAACCACGATATTTAACTATACGGATTCTGCGGATAGCAATTTGTTCCTTAACCCTGTTGTCCAGTAAAATGATGCAGTCGGAAATGTACTGTTCCAGACCATGACGGGTAAAAGTTTCCTGTAACGGCTCGCCGGTAACGATGGCAGTAACCTGTTTTTCTTTCAGCCACCTGAAAAGTCTTTTTATCTCTAAGCGAAGAATACCGACATCTGTGATGCCGGCAAAAATAGATTCAATAGAATCTAAAACAACCCGTTTTGCACCAATGGAATCAATTGCATGCTCCAAACGAACGAATAACCCTTCAAGGTTAAAGTCAATCTCATGAACATCTTTTCGCTCCAAAAGCACATGTTCTATCAAAATTTTCCTTTGTGATACAAGCCCTTGCAGATCTAGGTTAAGAGAAGCCACGTCTGTATAAAGTTCTTCTTGTGTTTCTTCAAAAGACATGAATACGCCCGGCTCTTTGAATTTGATTGCGCCATTGATTAAAAAATCAAGTCCCAAAAGGGTTTTTCCCGAACCTGCACCTCCACTAACTAAAGTGGTTCTGTTTTTCGGAAGCCCGCCTTCTGTAATTTCATCGAAGCCTTTGATGCCCGTAAGGCACTTTTGTAATTGCTTAGGATGATCAGTGCTTTTTTTCATGTTTTGTTTTGCTTAAGCCGGTTTGTCTTATTCAGTGTAGTGTTCCTATATTTCGTTAACTTCAAAACGACCCTATTTATAATAGGAAAACTTGATGAGGCATTGAATATAAATGAACATGACTCAGAATAAACAATTACGACATGGGTTTGTGTCAATTGAATTGATTTAAAGCATAATATTCCGAATGTTGTAAAAAAAATACTTGAAATTATATTAGGAAAAATTTGGCATAAAAGCTATGATCAGCAGGGCAGAGGCGGCAATAATGAATAAAAATTAAGTTAAAATGCTTCTGTAATCTTCCCTAAAAACAGTTACAGAAATATTCTTTTAACGCCGTTATGAATACTTTTATTTTGAATTCTGCGCTGAATTTTTTTCTGCATACTTTTTTTATCCTATCTAAATTTACAGCCATTTTTATAACCTTAAACTATCGACCTAATATTGGGGAGTATTACAAAGAGATAAAATAAAGGAAAAGACCCGATACAAAATGTGATTTTATATCGGGTCTTAAAATATCAAAAGAAAAGATACTTAAAAGCTATACCTTAATCCAAACTGCATTTGGAAACGTGATGCAAAAAAATCTTTTGCGTAAGTACTGGTATTTACCTGTTCAAAGTTGTACGTTGGGTAGGCTGTGGCAGTACCTACAGCTACAGATTTTAAGCCAATGCTAGCCATCGAGTTATAAGTGTTAGGCGAAAAATACTGTACTCCCCAGTCCTTATTCAATAAATTAGTTAAGTTTACGATATCATAGGTAAAGGTAAGAGTCTGCTTTTTAGCACCATTACCAGCTACAATAATATCTTGAGAGAAACGGAAGTCGGACTGTACGTTCCAAGGTGTACGTGCACCGTTACGCTCAGTAAATTTTCCTCTTCTGGTTTTCAAATATTTATCTCCATCAATGTAAGCATCAAAAGCGGCTATTTGGCTTGCAGCGGTTTCCACAATGGTTGCCTGGGCATCTTTACGGTCAACAATAAATTTAGCAGTTTCTCCCGCGTTGGGGATGTACATTAAACTTACATTTTGTCCAGTTCCATTAATGGTTGTATTTAGCAGACCATAAGAATATGGAGAACCCGATTGCGCGCTAAAAAACAAGGAGAAATTAGCGACATATTTGTTTTGACTATCCCATGAATGTTTAAAGTTAACCGTTGATACAATGCGGTTACGGATATCAAAGTTAGAGTAGGCCAATTTGGGCATATTGGGGTTTAACGACTGGTTTAACTGCCAGTTAGATTCCATTGAATTACGAATACCATTGGTAATATCTTTAGATTGACCATAGGTATAAGCAGCCATAACATCTAAACTAAAAGGAAAAGCTTTGCTTATCTGTCCGGTTATGCTGTAACGGTAGCCCTGACTGGTATTAGACAACAAGTAAGCATTGCTGTATTTTGGGTTGATTAGCTGATTGCCATTTACTTTTTGATAGATTGGCTGTTTTTGGTTTACATCATATGGATAATAGATTGCATTGTCTAAAATGTTAACCTGTTGAAATTTTAGATCATTAATCACTTTAGTGTAAATTCCTTCTACAGAGAATTTCCATTGGTTTTGGGTTTTATAATCAAATGCTAAGCTTGTTCTCCAGGTTTTAGGCATTTTAAAATTATTGTCGATTAGGTCGACCTGGGTTTTACCAGTCGCATCGTTTACATTAATACCTTGTTTACTTACAAATCCTGCTTCACCATTACCGGATAAAGCATCTTTAATTGGATCTGTACCTGCTACCGGTATAACAGGTGATGTACCAGTATAAGTGTATTTTTTATCGAAGGCACCATAGGTAACTCCATTATTATAATAGGCATAACCTAACCAGGCAAAAGGAACCCGACCGGTAAATAAACCGCTACCGCCTCTAAGTATTAACTTCTGATCGCCATTGACATCGTAAGTAAATCCTACACGCGGAGAGATCTGTACCTGACTTAGGAAATCATTTTTAATGTCTTTTGGTTGGGTATAAGTATTTGTTGTACCATAATTAATATCAACAGGTGCATTGATAGTTTTATCACTCAAGGGTTGTTTGTTTGGTAGATTGGCCAAGTCAAACCGGATTCCGTAAGTTAATTTAAACTTGTCTGTGATCCGGAATTGATCTTCTCCATATAAACTGAACATATTCAATTTAAATTCTGCTGGAGGATTGTCTATAATGTAATCTCTGGTGTTGTTGTTATAGCTAAAATTGGTACGAACACGGTTTGGTTTGTTTGCAAGGAAATCTGGTACGTTGCTATAGGCTACGCGACCATTCCAGGCATTCACAAAACCATAGGTAATGTTGTACAATTCATTGTGTGTACCAATTGTAAAGGTATGTTTACCATTGGTAAAAGTATAGTTATCGGTAAATTCAAAAGTCTTTTGTTTCATATTGAATATACTTGCTTCCCGGTCAGTACCCAAAAAAATTGTCCCCCCATGTCCGGCAATTTCAATTTGTGGGATAGCAGTATTAGAAGTCGGATCTCTGAAATCGTGAATGTTTGAATAACCAATCACTAAGTTATTTGATGTATTATTTGAAAGTCTGCTTTTTAACTCGGCAACAGTTGAACTCTGGTTATTAGTTTGTTTATAATCAATGCCACCGAACCTGAAATTGGACTGGTCACGTTCTAAATTTGTAGCTTCAGAACGGATGGTGTTGTTTCGGATGGTTAACTGGTTTTTTTCGTTGATGTTCCAATCTAAACGGTTAAAAAATTTGTTAGATTTTGCATAGATATTATAGTCTCCAGTTGATCCGGCATCAATACCGTAATTGGCTATCATGTAATTACTAATCAAATTTGCCTCATTGGCGGTAATTACTTTCATATCTAACGACCCTGCTCCCAGTATTACAGGGTCCTGGCGACGGGTAAGCTCTTCATTGGTAAAAAAGAATAATTTGCCTTTAATAATTGGAAAACCCAACCTAAATCCGGTTTGATAATCGTGAAAAGCCGATGGCTCTTTAGAGTTATCTCCAATTTTATTTCTGCCAACTAAAGAGGCATTACGTCCATAACCATACACTGATCCAGAAACATCATTTGTTCCTGAACGGGTTACTGCGTTTATACTACCACCAGTAAAGTTCCCGATTTTCACATCGTAGGGGGCTAGCAAAACTTGTACGTCTTGAATGGCATCAATAGATACTGGATTGGTACGGGTACTGCTACCAGGCATACCCGAACTACCACTTTGACCACCTAATGACGGACTAAATCCAATGGCATCGTTGTTAATTGCTCCGTCAATAGTTACGTTATTATATCGAAAGTTAGTGCCTACAAAAGAATTGTCCTTACTGCCCTGAGGGGTTAAACGGGTAACATCAGTTAAGCTTCGGCTTACGGTTGGTAAGGTTTTGATTTGTTCTTCGCCAATTTGGGTTCCAGCTCCAGTTTTGGCTGTACCACGGGTTGCGGCTATCACTATTTCACCCAATCGTATGCCTTCATCCTGTAAAATAAAGTCAAGCCGTTGGTCGGAACCTAAGCTTAAGTTTATATTATTCTTTTCTTCTTTCGCATAACCAATATATGTTACGGTTACCTTGTATGGGCCACCAGGGTTTAAGTTATTTACCCAGTATGCGCCATCTGCACTCGTAACTGCACTAAATTTTGTCCCTGTTGGCAAGTGTATAATTGATACGTTTGCTCCTGGAACGGCAATACCTTTGGCATCGCGTACTTTTCCGTTGATACTCGAGGTGGTAACCTGAGCATTTACACTAAATCCTGCACATAGCAAAAACATGAGGATAAGATACCTTAAGTTGATAGTAAAAATTTTCTTCATTTCGTTGATCTTATTTTTATACAAAAAAAGAGAGACAACATGAAGTTTATATTAAATAAATGTTAATACGTACCTGAGTTAACATGAAATTAAAACAAGATTAAAGCGAGATTAAAGCGGAATTAAATTGTATCGTAAAAGACTTTAGCTAATGGTAGTTAATGGGTAGAAAAGTAAAAGACTATGCATTTTTACCCTGATATCCTATGAAAGTCCGTTAACATAATATTAAATTTATATTAACAACGGATTTTTATATTCTAATGCCCATTTTTTTTTAAAATAAGTTATGGGTTAGACTGTGCCAAGCCAACCGCAGGAAATTAACAGGGATTAAAATTTCGGAAAGACAACAATAAAAGTACTTCCTTCACCTTTTTCGGAAACTACATTAAGTGTACCTTTAAACAAGGTGATGATTTTATAAGCCATATATAGCCCCATACCCATTCCTTTACGGTGGATTTCTGTGGACGAGGTGTAAAAGGGTTTAAATATTTCTTCCTGTTCGATTTTTGATATACCAACACCTTTATCTTTGAATAAAAGCCGAATTTCGCTTTCGCTTACTTCAAACTCACAGTTTACGGGTTTATTATTAGAAAATTTAAAAGCATTTGATATGATATTATTCAATGCAATATGTACTTGGGTAGGGTTTGCTTTTATAAGTAATTCCTTTTCCTCTTCGGGCAGTTTTTTTATAGTGACCAGCAACTCCAATTTTTCTGGTTTACATTTCCATTCGTCCTGTAAAGTCCAAATTAATTCATCAATGCGAAGCGGAACGGCTTGAGAAGAACTAAATTCCAGATCTGCCTGGGCAAGATCGAGCAGTCCGGCGATGATCTGATCCATTTTTTCTACCTCGTGTAAAACTGAGGCCAAGGCTTCTTTATAGACGAATATTTCTCTTTCTTTTGATAAAGCTAATTCTGCGGCTATAGCAATCCTGGTTATTGGTACCCTAAGTTCATGTGAGGCGTTGGCAACAAATGTTTTTTGTAATACAAAGGCGTTTTCTAGGTGTTCCATAAGATTATTGAAATTTCTTGTGAGCAAGTTTATTTCATCCTTATTTTTTCCCTTTTTAATACGAAGGTGCAGATTGTTGGATTTAATTTGCTGTACATCAGCTATAAAATGATCTAAAGGAGATAATATAAGTTTAACTATCCATCTTCCAAACAATAGCAGGCCTAACAAGATAACTATAAATATGAAAGCCATAATTTTAAGCAACCTGTTCATCCTGTAATTGTTGGTTTCATCAGCTGCCGAAGCCAAGATCACAAAATCTCCTTGGTTATCTTTATAAAAAATACCTACGACTTGTCTTTTGCCATCCTTGTATCTTAATTTTCCGTGTTTTCTTACTTGCTCAATGATATTGGCACTCCAGTATTGCTGATCATCACCAATGAATTCGGCCTTATTATTTGAATTGTAAATTCTGATTACCTCGCTATCCAACTTTTTTAAATAAGTTCCTCTAGCTTTAATTAGAGAGCTCGTTGTGATTTCATCCGCATCTAGGTACAGTTTAGCAGTAACCATAGTCCGGTCAGTAAGTCGCTCAAAGAAATCAGCTTCAACAAATTTAAGGAAGATAAAATAAACGGAGCTTAATATAAACAATAAGATTACCGCGAAGGTCACGGTAAAGGATAATGACAAGCGGTCCTTTATTTTCATGTTTTATTTAAGGATATACCCCATATTTATGATGGTATGTATAAGTTTTCTAGAGAACTCCTTTTCAATTTTTTTTCGCAAAAAATTGATGTAAACGTCTATTACATTGGTTCCGATATCAAAGCTGATGTCCCATACCTTTTCTGCAATATATTGTCTGGATAAGAGACGGTTTGGGTTGCGTAGAAAGAGCTCAAGCAAGGTGAATTCTTTCGCTGTAAGCTGAATTTGAATACCTCCTCTGTAAATCTCTTTACTTAATAAGTTTAATGTGACATCTTCAAACTGGAGCAACTGTATTTCTTTTTTATCAATATCTTGGCGCCGTCTTCTTAATAAGGCTTCTATTCTAGCTAATAATTCTTTAAAATGGAAGGGTTTAATTAGATAATCATCGGCCCCGGCGTTTAAACCTGTTACTTTATCATCAATAGAACCCAAAGCGGTAAGCATGAGAATGGGTGTATCGCTTTGTCTATTTCTCAACTGTTTACAGATTTCCAATCCGGTAACCCCGGGCATCATAACATCTAATATGATTAGATCAAAATATACTGTTTTAAAAAGTTGCAAAGCTTCATCTCCATTGTGTATCATGCTTACTTCAAAATTTTGTTCCTGAAGTCCGTCTCTAATGAGTTTGGCAATTTTGACATCGTCTTCAACCAATGCTATTTTGATCATAAACAAATGTAGTTATTCCTTCAGTAATACCTGATTACGATATTTTAGATAAATCTCTGGAAGATGCCAATGACAAATCTGTCAGGTGTCTCATCCTGAAATTATTTGTCTTTTACTTTGATGATAGGATTTAATGATCTTGGTCAATTCCAACGTTTGAGTTCACATTGTCTTCAGATTGAACATTCGGCTCTTTTTCCGTTAATGTTAATACGGATGTAAATGGGAGCAAGACCCTTAGTGTATTTTTTTTGCATTTTCATGTAGAAGAGCAGGTTAAAATTTGTTTTTGTAATATGAACATTAAAAGCTAAACAAATAGCTTTACAGTATAACGTTTACAAAATGAACAGCTGTAACTAATTATAATACAATTAGTTACAGATTATTCGGTGAGTTATAAAATATTTAAAAACTACTCACCGAATCACTCAGCAAAGTTTTGTGAAAACATGCTAATTTTGGCAATTCCCTAAAAGAAAAAACCCTGCTTATCGTGCGATTGCAGGGTTTTGTGTAGTTTTGATATTAAATCTTGTGATCCCGCTGGGATTTACACCTAGTGTAAAAATCAGCGTTTAAATAGTACTTGAGGCTATTTTGTAATTCTACTCATCGAATTACTCACTATTTTTTTAATACGTTTTAGCTGCAATTGCTAGCGGTAAATATAAGAACATTTTATCACAATTAACACTGTGTTTGAGATTGTCAAAGCTAATTAGAGCATCCACTTAATGGTTTCTATTCATTATGTAGGAAGTACCCTATTTTTACTATTTTTGAATATATCACAACTGGATATTATTGTTTTGGGAGAGAGCTACAATTTAACAAGGAAATTGGTCGCAATAAAGCGGGAATTTTAAAGAGAAGTTCCACTTATGACATCTGACTTTTTTAGAATGTTCAATCCTCATTAAATGCAAAAGTAATTATTTAAACAGATGAATAAAAAGGTATTAAAATCGATGTTAGCTTTCATTGTAATCATTGCAATTGTAGTTAGTTTTTTGTTTCTCAACGAATACTGGAAAGAAGAAAAGCTATTTATACACAAAACAGGGTATAACAAAAAAGCTATTTTAAATTCAACTTGGAACATGTCAAGTAAAGAAGTGGAAAGAGCAAACAAGCTCAAGTTAAAGAAAGGCTTAACTTTCGTCTTTTTTGAACCTGGGCTAAATAAATTACTCAATGAAAAGAGAATTACTGCAAAAAAAATAGATGATTTCAATCTTTGGACATTTACTTCAGAATTGACATATGATTTTTTTGATGATAGATTATTTAGATATTCATTTATTGGAGAATTAGCTGAACCTAATAGTTTTGATAGCATCGCTGTGAACAACCTAAAAAATAGATATGGTAAAATGATTAAAGATACAAATCAATTTGGAGGAAATTTCCTTAAAGATTCAGTTTCAGTAGAATACAGTCAGTTCAACATCGAAAACAGCAAAAATGAAACCGAACATCGATTCCTAATTAAAGTGACATATTTACCTATTTTTAACGAAATTGTTAGAGAATCTGAAAATGAACAAAATTCGATTTTAAATTGAAATCTAACGCAAAGATTAGGAAAGCATGAAGGAAATTGGGAGAATAAGGGATTTAGATGACGAGATTTTTGAAGAGTTTCAAAAATATTTTTTGAAAATTAAGACATCTGATTTTGTCAAGAAATATCCCTATACAAATATCCTATTAAGTTTATTCGACACTAGCGGAACATTTATAAAAAATTCAATATACGACAGTTGCGAAACTGATGATTATTTCGCTGTAAAAATCTTATATAGATGTCTAATTGAGCACTACGTGAAATTCAAATTTATATTCGTAAAGTGGGGATTAACCAAAAGTGACGATTTTGCCTATGATTTTCAAGAATATGGCCACGCAAGAGAAGTCCTAGATTCACTTAGAGCAAAAATATCAGAGCATCAACTATTTGATCCAACCTATACATTCAAAGATTGGGATGATTTTCTAAAGGAACACCCTAAGTTTAAAAATAAAACACGTAAAGAAGTTGAAGATGAGACGAAAAAATACACTTTTAAAAATATAGTAAGTTATTTAAATGGCCAGTTCAAGGCAGGTGATACAGATTTATCCAATACTTTGGGAAAATTCATAATTGATTATTCAAATCTCTCATCTTTTGTTCATGGGGGCATGAAATCCTGTCAAGAAATGATGTCAATGAATAGCAAAGAAAAAAGGCAAACCGAATATATTCGTATGTGTGGACTATCTTTTCAACTAAGTAATTCAATTAAACTTTTCAGTTTGATTATGTATATTCAAACCGATAAGGATGCATTCAGTCCTCACTATCTCAAAGTAGATAACATTCTAAAAAAAATAAATAACGCACCATAGGCCAGACATTAACGTCGGATGTTAAAAGTGCCGACATATTAAATTGTTTACCAAGCCCTTCAGCAAGCAGTCAATCCAATAAACTTGAACAACACAAAAAATGGACAACTATAAAACAGTAAGCACTTCTGCAAATTCAGCCCGACTTGTTGACCCCATTATAATTGAAGAAAACAGTTCGACAAGGAAAGTTCTGCTCGTTGATTTAAATATTACAAAAAAAGAAGTAGGCGAAACAGTCGGTCTTACTATAGTACACCAAAGGAAAAAACTTAACGATCAATGGGAGGATATTGAAAATATTTCTCTTAGTTCCTTAAAGGGAGGCGAAGGTGTTAAACTTAAATTAGATAGCAAAAACACCAGAACTATTTATGACGAACTCACCAAACTTTATGCACTCATTGAAAAAGAAGGTGTTCAATATGGATTAAAAGAATTTACCGTTGCTAATGCAGATGAAAT
>NZ_JBKHKK010000012.1:0-140285 GCF_046546555.1 Pedobacter sp. JCM 36344 | reverse complement strand
GCACACGGCTTCCCGTGGTAATACCGCCTTTGGTTAGGTGAATACCTTTAAAGAATTCTGTATCCTTGTTCAGCATAAGAAATTCCCTAAGAAAAGAAACGAACTGCTGCGGATAGCGGTGGAGTACAATGCTGATAATCATGCTAATTTTCCTTTCATCTTTATGGTTCATTTGCATATACCCACGAAGAAATTCATAGCCCTTGGCACTATTGGCATTCTGCTCCCCTTCAAAATAAAACAACTTCGTTGCTGAATGTTCCAAGTTTGAAGTATAAATCGTTTTTTGAAACATTATTTCTAACGAGTCATGGATAATAGTATTATAGTCCTCCAGTTCCCACAATTTTTCCAGTTTAAAATCTTCTAGCTTGAAAGATAAATAATCATCATTCACACTCTTCTGTTGTAGGTACTCCACAAAGAAATAGTTGTCAAAATTTAATACTGCCTCCAGTTCTTTACCATCATAATCAAATTGAGTGTCCTGCTGCTTTAAATAGGAATAGGCTTGTTTGAAAAGATTTATATGACCGGGAAAATGCAAGTGGTTTTTAGAGCAGAAATGGTAGCCAAGGTCTACACTGACTTCTCTGCCTTTTTTAAGCAAAATGTGGGTCAGGTACGTTATAATATTGTGTGTAGTGTATTCTTTTACAGTTGAAGACAGTTTTATTTTTTCAAAAGCATTACCAAACTTAACGTAATCTTCCATTCTAAAAATGAATATATTTTCGGAAGCCTTTTTAAAAAACCTGAAGAGTTTTTTCGTAAAGAAAATGTTTGCCTGCTTTTCAGGAAGGGCAGAAAAAAATGACAGTTGCCAAAACGCCTTATTCCTAAACTCAAAGTTATCCATCAGCTCCCATAACTTTTTTCCTGTTAATACTCCATTATTCAATGAATAATATAATATCGTAGGGGTCAGGGGCAATTGCAATTTACCGCTAAAGTAAAGTGCCAATGCAGACTTAAGCGGCTCTTCACCCATTTTTGCAATGGTTATGTAAACATCTGTAACCGATTGCTGAATATGCCATTCATTTTTTGACTGCTGCTGGTTGTACCTGTCTACTTTTAAAAGAAATCTTTCAATACCCTCCCAATCCATAGAGTTGATAAAGGATTCAATCTGCTCTCTTTTCTCTTTATCCTTTTCTTCAAAACTTTTATTGTCCTTCCTTTCCCACTCAGGTTTCATAATCCTTGAAATTTCCATAAGTTCAGACTTTATAAATCTATCCCACTCAACAGGTACTTCATGTTGGTTTTGCTTAAACCTTTTTACCAGTTTATTTACAAACTCGCAATGGTGGAACTGATCCGATGAAAGATTGTTATTAACCAGTTCAGCGTAAAGCTCATATTCTGCAATAGGTATTGCCGGATCTATTTTGCCTGGATATAGAATCTTGGTAAGTACCTTTTCCCCAAGTTCCGGTTCTACATCAAAGTTTAGGGCAATGCCCAAAAGGAGTTTTTTTCTGAGTTCCCTGAGTTCAGCAGAATCATACAAATGGAAATTAGTATAACTGAATGACCTGCCTTTTGATGCCCCCCAATCTGTAAATTCCCAACCCAGCAACATATTACTGATAAACAGAAATATTCCTTTAGCAACCTGAATATGTCTGCCTGACCTGTTCTCGCCCACCAAAACCTCAAGTAAAATGTTTTGCCTGTGGTATCCATAATGAAGATCGTCAATTTTGTAAGTGAATTGGGTATTCAAAAATTTCAGAAACTCAGGCAATCTTTTTGGTTGCCTCATAACCAGATCAATCCCCAATTCCAACGAAGGCTTTAAAAATTCTGTTTGGTGATTCCAAAAATTAGTTAGTATTTCAATGTATTTTGTAGGGCGAACATGGTCGTTATGCTCATAGGAAAATTTATATGTTGTGTTAGTATCCAATGGCAAAGAGCTTATCCAGTCCTTCAGATAATTCAACGTTTGAAAATCAAGATAAAACCAAAACAGTGAATAGTACGAATAAAGCGTCTCAGCGTCTGATGAATCCGGAATAGAACTTTTGAGGTAGGGTAAAACAAGTTCTTTAACATGGTGATAATTGAATGTATTATTAATATCAATTAGTGAGTTCGTAATTCTTGATGAATAATTTGCCTGAAATACAATGATCCATTTTCCGTAGTCCAGTTGTTTCGATTCCTGATCAAGAAAACATTTATAGAATGAATAAGTTGCAAGTACCTGGTCTGAAACCTTAACAACTTCATTGGAATGAACATCAAGAATTTCATGATTATGCAAATGGAGAATTGCTGTCCATAAGTCGTTCCAATCAATGGCAAATTCGTTGCTTAAAATTCCCTTCAGTTGCTCATTTTTTCGGTTAAAAACGCCAAAGAAAGATACAATTGCAATTGCCTGTAACATGATAGGGCTGGAAAATGCCTCGATATCTTCCGCAACTTTACGAAAGTATTTCTCATACAGCTTGAGCGGACTGTCAAGATAATTTGTTTCAGAATCGGGAGTCACAGAATAGGTTGCCATTAAAGCCACTCGGGCATTACCTTTTGAGATGTCTACAATCTTATTTTTTATATCAGAATGAAATTTTAAATCAGGCAATGCAGCCGTAATAATCTGGGTGATTTCAGCATCCTTAAAATCTCCAATAATAATCTCTTTATACTTCGAGTTGTCCAGTTTATCCTCTACCCTTTGTTTTACATAGTCCCTTGTGGTTATAATAAGCTTTATGCGATTGGGTCTTGGTTTCTGGATAAAATCCAGCAAGTAAGTTAAGTTGGGCAATGATTTATTGGCATCATCAAAAAGTATTACATAATCCTTTCCATTCTGAAAGAGGTTAACAAAATCATCCCATAGAGGAACAGAGGAGCTCTGGATAACTATTGGTATAAATCCGGTCTTTGAAATTTTTTTCAAAACCTCGACGGCGAGTTTAGATTTACCGACCCCCTGATGCCCGGATAACATAATAATGTCAACAGCCTCCAAGCCAGCTTTTGCATTTGAAATTTCATCAACTCTGCCGATAAAAGGATTGGTTAAGGACGGTTGTAATCCTTTGGTTGTTTTGACTAAAAAATCAGGTAAGTTGTAAATTTCCCCTTTGATAATTTGTATTCCCAGATATTCATTTGACAAGCCTGGAAAATCGTAAATTTCCATGGGAAGATTTTGAATGTCTAAAATCTCCAATCCCGTTAGGGGGTTAAATTCAGATTTTTTTGCTAACAGCTGCTTAATATCATCGGGCGAAACCTTTTCATTGCAGGCCAATATTATTTTTGCTATTTCCTCCTTAGGGACACCTGTTTTAGCCTCGTTAAAACAATGCACAACATCACCAATCAGTTTATCTATAAGCTTCTTCGATTTTCCAATCTTTTCAATTGTTGTATACTCTACAAAAACGTATTTTTCATCACTCATAAAGAATGAATCAGGTGCACCTTTACTAGTTTTTTCTTTGCCAACTACTGATCCCGGTGCGCCAATAAAATCATTCCCTTTTGCATGTAAAAGATGGTTGATAAGGTCTTGAAACCTGGCATCGTTTATAGCCTTTAGAGCATTCTCAATTTGTTTTATAAAATTCATTTACTACGTAGATTAACCTACGCTAAATTAAGGTTTAATGTTATAGAAATAGAATCGTCAGATCAACAGGCTCTTAAAAATAAAACCCTGCAAAACACATCCAAAAATGGTTCAGTTCGAACAACAGCATTTAATAAATTAGTAAATCATCGTTTTTTAAACTGTCCTTACCTCAAATTTTTCAAACGTTCCTTTGAAGCCTCTGAATCCTTTTCGTTCTGCTGAACTTCCTGCATCGCTTTCTCAAATGCAATTACCTTCTGCTCTTCAAACTTGACCAATCTTTCAAGGCTATCTGAATTTTTAAAATAATCAGCATCAATCTGTTTCACCCAAGTTGGCTTGCGTAGCCGCACCATCCTGAACTTAATATCATTTTCTTTCAAATCCGAATTGCGAAAAAGCAGCGAAATGCACCCCACTAAAGAAAGTGCCGCAACGAATACGGCAACAACAAAAATGATGATGTAGGGACGGGTTCTATCACTAAAGCGATGTTCAACCTGTGTCCTGATTTTTCTAGGCAAACCATCAATCAAATTCTTTACCGTGTTTCTCTGGTCTTCAATTGCAGCAATCAACTTATCGGCCTTGCCAGCCTGATTGGATAGTTGATCAAACTGTTCGCCTAATTTTTTAAAAGATGGCCTATAATTTACCTGCTCGGGAATTTCTATTTTTTTATCCTCAATCCGTTTAAAGCCGTCTATCAATATGGTCAATAGATTTTCAATGTGTTCCAATTTTTCTAATGTCGTTTCCATAATTATGGTATTTGATTAATGATTTTTTATATGCTTATCCCCTGACTATGATCCTGCTCGTGCTTTTTCTTTTTGTGCAAAAAAGGCGCTGGATTTGGTGCAATATCAATTGTAGGTTCCAATAACATTTCGAGCAGGCTTTCTGTAGACCTGTTATCGGCAACTGCTTTTAACAGTTCAGTTACTATGTTTTTTGATTGCTCTTTTGTCACCCATTCATTTTTAACAGCCTTTTCAACCACTGAATTAATTTCAAAGGTTTTATCAAGCTTGCCAAAACTCAGGCTTCTGTCAATCTCCGAACCCTTAAAGGCATATTCACCCATTTTGAAGGATACCCCCTGAGCCTTGTCCGTCTGACCAGCATACTTGAACTTGATCTCGATCCCTTTTTCCGACAATTGCTTTTCAAACTGTTTCCAGTTTTTTGACGTTTGGCTTGCCGCTTTGATGGCATCATACATCAGGTACTTCGCTCGATCGGTTCCCTTTAGCGCCAATCTGTTCACCTTGTCTTTGCCCTCCGAAATATAGAGTCCGTGTTTCAAGGTCATTTCCTTGCAAACAGTAACATTTTTTCTTTTTTGGAAACTATCCGATATGGTTTTACCAATATTGTCAACCCTATTATAGATGATGTGGCAATGTGGGTGTTTAGCATCATTGTGCTTAACTATCAGAACCTGAGTATTTCGAATATTCATCTTTTCAAGGTATTCCTTCGCCAGTTTGACCATCATCTCATTTCCCAGCTTATCTTCATCCCTAGTGCTAAAATTCAGTGAAATGTGAGCAACGGCCTTTTCCAAATCAGGATTCAACAAGCGCTGCATATTGAAATCCCTAGTCATCTTAGCCGTATCCTCGAGGCGGATCCCCTCACCGTAAAGCACTTCTGCCCCTTGCTTTTGGACCACATAGCGAATGCATCCTCCAAAATTTTTCCCAGCTATGATCTTACCTATCATCTCGAACAAAAGATTTAAGTGCATCGTCAATCAGCGATAATAGTTCCCTGCATTTCTGTTGAATGACCAACAGTCCCTGCTGGTGCGCCAACTTGGTCAACTGGTTCAAATTGTTAGCCATTCCCGTTAACGTTCGCATCATACCCATTTCATCAGGGGAAAACCTACTAGTAATCTTTGCACACTTAGCAGCTTGGCGTAGCCAATCGCTCATTTTCAGCCCTGCCTTTTTTGCCTTTTCCGAAATCAGGTAGCGTTCCGTTTTGCTCAACCGTACACGGATTCCACTCTCCTTTTTCAGGATTTTTATCGGTCTTCCACCCTTGGCTTTCTCTTTGTTAACTGTCTTTTCGATTGTCTTCATCGGCTCTTTAAAATCTTTTTGCGACCATCGGGAGCAAAAAGCAAGTTCTTTTCCGCACCAGCGGAAAAGGTTTTTGTGTAACAAAAACACAAACTTGCTCCCTCAAATCGATTAAACCATAATACACCAGTAGAGTTGCGCTATCAACTGATTTTCAATTTTCATTCAACAGCCAAATCGAGCTGGCATTGATTGGATGATAAGATGGCTGATAACTGATATACCCGAAATCAACCAGTTCCTTCAAGCATTTGTGATAGGTTGCAATTGACTTGATGCGGGAAAACTGCATCAGCCTACTTCGACTAACTTTTATTGCCTCCCTTGGCGCACTATCATTACTAAAATAGAAAACCGCCATCACCAAACTCAAATGCGTTGGCAGCAGACGATGGTCGTCTGCTGCTTGTTTTAAAAATACAGTTGGCAGATAATTCATAATCCACCTCCCTTTGATGGTTTTTCGCCAAGCATCTGATTGATGTCGTCAGATTTATAGAACATCGTTCCACCAACTTTCTGGTAACGAAGTGTACCATTAACGCGAAGATTTTGCAATGTTCCTGGCGAAATACTCAACATTTTCCTGACTTCCGAACTTCTCAACCACATTTTTGAATGTGGCTGTTGAGGCTGTAATAATTCTTTTAGTTCTGCGACTAGTTCTGATCTGAAAAGTCTTAGGTCTTCTGTGATGTCAATATTCATAATAACAAAATGAAATGGAACAATTGGTTAACTAATCCAAAAGTGCAGCACAGATTAGCCCGTTCATTACCCTTCAGAAAACGAGGGTAACGGCAGCACCGAAATATCTGATCCATAAACAGCGAATACACTATTTATCAAACAGCTATAAAACTTATGAAAGGATAAAAAAATAACAAAAGAAATGTTCAGCTTCTCTTTTTGGCGGAGATAAGCTTGAACAATTTTTTATTCTCGGGAATGGATGCGTGTTTAACGTTCGCTAAATTATCGGGATCGGGGGAAAAATACCGTTTAAGCCTGTCTAGCTTAATCGGCTGGTGGTCTTCGGTAAAATACCTACAGATCATTTTCATCCAGACAGCCTGCGTTCTTGAAAATACAAGCTCATGCACGGCATCGACCTTCAGCTTTTGCAGTTCTAAAAAAATATCCGCTAATGTGAGTACATAGCCCTTTGGGATATTGATGTGATCTGAAGGCTCAAGGTTTTTGGCATTTTTCAGGTCGGCTTTTAGCGTTTCAACAAGATTTAGTGCCGAATACAGTTCTTTCTGAAGCCTTGCCACCATTTCTTTTTCGGTTTCGTGGGCGTTCCACTGGTCAATGGACACCAGAAATGCGACAAAGCTTTCAAGCTGCTGTATTTCCTTCTGGTCTCTCCCGTGGCTCTTACTTGCATAGATATCCTTCGCCATCAAGGTTTTCAGCCGTGTTTCTACGAGTTGCCACAACACCTTGAAAAAAGTTTCCTCATTGTCGTTTGGATGTTTTTCCAGATAATAGTTCAGGTGATACTGGTAGAACTCCTCCCATTGATTGGCAGATAGGGCGAGAATTCTTAGAAAAAATGTCTTAGGAAAGTTTTCCTGTCCCAAAACAACGGTTGACCAATATCCAATGTGTCTTTTGAAAAATCGAAGCGGTCTCTTTGGCGAAAAAACTCTAAACTCATAAGCTAGGGATATATTCAAATTTAATTAAATTCATAGCTAATCACAACTTGCAATAGTGCCAATGATTGCCCACCCACATTTGCGGCCTGCAAAACCAAGGTGTTTGCCTTTAGCATTTAGGAAAAATTAAGATACAGGTTTATAGGGATTGAGGTTTAAGTGAAACGTTGTTGGTAACACGTCTGCGGATACGAAAATCCACTCCCAATGCAAAACAGGAGGCTACATTTCCGTAGACACCAAAACGGGAACCTGTGGGATGGAATGGAGTGAGGGCGGTTCCGTAGGCCGCAAATGTGCGAGAGGGATTCCTGAAATTAAGATCCATCTAAAAATCCTAATAGATCGTAAAAACATATGAACCTCCATAGGTAAAAATACAAGCGGAAAAATCCGCTAGTTCTTTTTATCCTCCAATTTCGTAAAAACATAGCATAGTAAGTATTGTGATCGCAAACTTTGGCAGATAGCTAAAACAACAGTGAGCCTACTTGAAGTTATTCATTTTTTTGGAAAATTTCGGATAATTTTTTATCCAATTCCAATCCATGTAGATTTTTCGCAATAATTTTTCCGTGGGGGTCAATCAAAAAATTAGCTGGTAATCCCTGAACGTTGTATAATTTAGCAACGTAATTATCCATTCCCGTTAAATCGCTAACATTCGTCCATAATAACCCGTCGTCTACCAGAGCCTTTCGCCAGTTTTCTTTGGATGAATCCAGTGATAACGAAAGAATGGTAAATCCTTGGACTTTGAACTGGTTATAAGACTTAATTAAGTTTGGATGTGATAAGCGGCAAGGCATGCACCAACTTGCCCAAAAATCAATCATGACATATTTTCCTTTAAAGGAACTCATGTTAACCGGTTTACCATTTAGATCTGGTTGAGAAAAATCAGCAGCTATATCTCCTAGCTTAGGCCAATTCGATTGTTCAGTTTGTTTTAGGTAGGTGATGATCGATGTGCCAGCTGAACCTGATTGAACCATTTCAAGATAGCGTTCGAAATCAGTTGTAGACAGTGAGCTTTTAATTTGCACCAAACATATTGCGGAGACCAGCGTACCTCTGTTGTTCGTGATAAAATTAATCAATGAATCTTTTAGTGATGTGAACATCCAGCTCACTTTCATATCTTGAATTCTATTTGCTTCACTTATATTTTTTTTTTGCAATTGCACTGTCAATAGCTTTTTTAAAATTATCCATCGTTTTTTGCGCACTGAACCCTTTCAATACATGTTTAAATAACAGGTTTTCCTTTGAACCACTAATGGTTATACCAGTAATAGAATCAGCATTGCCAGAAATAGTGGTCATCGGCCCATCAACAATAAATCGATTGTCTACTCTTGGACCGCCTTTCACCCCTAATACATAAATAGTGGGCTCGGAAAGTATTTTCTTAAAAACGAATGATCCATCTTTGGCTGCTACTACAGAATCTATAGAACTTGATTGTTTATAAAACATGTCTTCGACTAAAAAGATCTTTTTGCCACCAGCGCCTAAGATCTTGCCTTGTATAATGTGTTCAGATTGCGCAGCACTCCGCTGAAATAAAAAACATAGGATTGCGATAATAATCAGTCTTGATGAAATTATTGTTCTCATTGGTTTAAATAATTAATTTCCTAATATACCCATTTCTAAACTTGATTGATAAGTTTGACTTGTGTAATTTCAGTATTAGATAACTAATGCATGCAAGATAAGAATGCCTGTATAATGCTACAGTCTTGTTGTGTTTATAAATGGATAGTTTTCCCTTAACCGCTCGATAAAAATCGTCAATAAACCATGCTAGTTTATTGACGACAAATAGGTTTATAATGATAATGTTTTTGCCCTATCAAATCCAGCTTGTTCATTATGACGAATGTATCCTAGCTGATTAGTCAACAACTTAGTTTTGCCGATCTCAAACTGAGCTATATTTTGGTGATGATGTCCAAAAATCCAATAATCGGGTTCATGGTTCACTATAAAGTGATCTAGATTCGAGGCAAAGGCTTCGTTTAAAATACTCCCTAGATAAGCAGGCGGGTAATGTTGAAATGTAGGCACATGATGGCTAACCACCACCTTTTTAAGCCCCTGATTTCCAGTCAGTTTATCAGCTAAAAACTCCAAACTCTGCCCATAGAGCTTATTAAAATGCGCTGGTGTAAACGTACCCCCATTGTGCTTGATAACCTGAAAGTCTCCCATTCGAGGAGGAATACGCCACTGGTTTTCCAGACTGATCTTCGACCATAACGTAGAAAAAATCAATAGACAATGTTCAACCTGTACGGACATATTGTTAAGCAGTAGCACATTCTTTCGGATTTCCTCGGTAAAAGAGCTACAACGCTCGATAACATCCGAATAATAATATTCATGATTTCCTGGTATCCAGTAGACCTGATTAAAGTGATCCGCTAACCAGTCAAAGAAATAACTGTGTTTTTCTATTAGTGCAAAAGGAACGATGTCTCCCGCTAAGACTAAAATCTCAGCCGACGGAATTAAAGCGTTTTGCTGTAGCCAATTTTTATTTTCTGGAAATTCAAGATGCAGATCCGAGGCGTATTGAATGTTCATCGTTTTCATGATTTGGCTTGGGACAAATTTACTTTATTTATGGCTAATTTCTTTTCCAACGCCCTCATATCCTTACCCACTTTCGCATCTAAAACTTTCGCATAATGCTGGGTGGTCTTAAGATCTTTATGCCCTAGCATCTTGGAAACCGTTTCTATTGGCACATTATTGCTAAGGGTAACCGTAGTTGCAAAGGTGTGCCTAGCAATGTGAAAAGTCAGCGTTTTTGTAATTCCGCATTGGTCAGCAATCTCTTTCAGATAACTGTTCATCTTCTGATTGCTCAATACAGGCAAAACCAAGCCCTTCATTTTACAATCTGGATGTTCGCTGTATTTATCCATCAATTTTTTTGGAATGGCTAACAATGGTACGTTTGAAGCAATTTCATTCTTTTCCCGATTGGTGAAAATCCACAACTTGCCATCATTCCCCTTTTTAATCTCCGAACGGTTAAGCTTTTTAACATCGGCATAAGAAAGACCTGTGTAGCAACTAAAAAGAAATATATCCTTAACCTGATCAAGCCTTTTAATCCCAAATTCCTTGTTGGCTATTTCATTCAGTTCGTCGCTGGATAAAAATTCCTTGTCCTTTGCCTTCGCCTTATTCTTATAGAAAACAAAGGGATTATATTCAATCCAACGGTGAGCGAGGCAGAGATTAACAATCTTTCTAAAGTGTTTCATGTATTTTGCTACCGAAACATCGCTGATCTCCTTTTCTGTCCGTAAATAAAATTCATACCCAATAATAAAAGCATGATCAATTTTTCGGATGTCGATATCCTTGCTTTTATAGTCTTTGAGCAGATAGGCAGTTAAGTGGATTACAGAAGATTTGTAGCCCTTCAAGGTATTCGCCTTGAAACCCTTCCCAATGGAAGCCTCCATTTTTTTATTGTGGTCATCGAAGATTTCCATCAGGAATTTTTGCTTTTCCCCTTTTCCGAGGTAAGTGTTCATCATGGATCCGGCAGAAATTTCTATACCCATCTTTTTGAGATGGGTATGGATCTGCTCGATTTTTCTGTCGATGGCATCGATGTAACTGTTCAGCGTCCGAGCAGGTTCGGAGTTTCCCCTTGCACGGTTTACACTCGAAATCCAATCGTTCGGATCGTACATTCTGCCAATCGAGGCTTCTTTAGGAATGCCGCCATCAACCGTAATCCGCATGTAGATGGCCTTTGCGCCACCTTTGTAGTACTTTGGTTTCTTCAAGAAAAAATGAAGAGAATAATTGTGACTCATAAAATTGATACATTAAAAGGTTTGTAAATCTAGCAATGTGGTCAATCGTAATCAAGATGTTCAAATAATGAACTAGCTGTAAATCAGTTTTTTAAGCCCTTTTCAGTGAGTACCTATTTTGACTGAGGTACTCACTGAATTACGCACTGATATTATGGGAATTCGTGTACTTTTTGACTTGTCTGTAAAACAAAAAAGGCCGTAAATCTTAAATTTACAGCCGTTTAAACGTTTTGTTGATAATACTAGTAGCCCGTAGGGGAATCGAACCCCTGTTTCCAGAATGAAAATCTGGCGTCCTCACCCCTAGACGAACGGGCCATTTTAGATTGCCTTAGTCTCAGATGAAACTACGAACCTTTTTAGGTAGCGGGGACCAGACTCGAACTGATGACCTTCGGGTTATGAGCCCGACGAGCTACCAACTGCTCCACCCCGCACTATATACAATTTGAAACTTTCTGTTAAATCCTTAACTCTTGTTCCGAATTGGAATGCAAAGATATAATTCGTTTCTTTGCGGTGCAAATTTATTTTAAAAAATATTTTCATGGCTCATAAAGCAGGATTTATAAGTATCATCGGTAAGCCCAATGTTGGCAAATCAACCCTCATGAATGCCCTGGTGGGTGAAAAGCTTTCTATCATCACTCCGAAAGCTCAAACAACCCGTCACCGGATTCTTGGAATTGTCAACGAAGAGGATTATCAAATTGTATTTTCAGACACTCCCGGCATCATAAAACCAAGGTACGGACTGCAAGATTCTATGATGAGTTCGGTGAAAGGTGCGCTAACTGATGCCGATCTCCTCCTGTTTGTTACCGATATAAATGAGCAACATGATGAAAATGATGTACTTGAGAAGATTATCAATACTACAATTCCCATGATTGTACTGATAAATAAGATTGATAACGCAACACAGGAGCAAGTGGAGGAGAAAACCGCATTCTGGCAAGAAAAACTTAACCCTAAATATATTTTTGCAATATCAGCACTGCACAAATACAACCTTGAAGGAATCATGACCATGATTCTGGATCATATACCCGAACATGCTCCTTTCTATGACAAAGAGGATCTTACCGATCGTACACAGCGTTTCTTTGTTTCTGAGATCATCAGAGAAAAAATCTTTAACAATTATCAGAAAGAGATTCCATATAGCACAGAAGTAGTCATCAAAGAATTTAAAGAAGAAGAAACAATTACCCGCATTAGCGCAGAGATCATTGTGGAGCGTGATTCACAGAAAAATATCTTAATAGGAAAAGGCGGTGCAATGCTGAAGAAAGTAGGTACTGAAGCCCGGAAGGATATCGAGAAGTTTTTAGACCAGAAAGTATTCCTGGAAACCTTCGTTAAGGTAATTCCGGACTGGCGAAGCAAAAAGAACTATTTAAAAGGTTTCGGGTACGAAAATTAAGTTTACCTTTGCAACCCCTTAATAATTAATACAATTCAACAACATACATGAGTAACATTATCGCAATTGTCGGAAGACCAAACGTAGGCAAATCTACCCTTTTTAACCGCTTAACTGAAAGTCGCAAAGCTATTGTAGATGATTTTAGCGGTGTAACACGTGATCGCCACTATGGCTCTGCCGAGTGGACAGACAAACAATTTACCGTTATTGATACTGGTGGTTATGTTGCAAACTCTGAAGATCTTTTCGAAGCTGCCATCCGTGAGCAGGTAGTTATCGCCATCGAAGAAGCAACTGTTCTGTTGTTTATGGTAGATGTAACTACTGGAATTACAGATCTTGATGATGAAATCGCTCAGCTATTGAGGAGAAGTAAAAAGCCTGTGTTTACTGTGGTGAACAAGGTCGACAATACGCAACTTCAAAACGAAGCGGCAGTATTTTACGGTTTTGGTTTAGGAGAAATCTATCCGATCTCTTCAATGACTGGTTCAGGTACAGGAGATTTATTGGACGAAGTGATTACTCATTTCGAGGATATCCCAGAAGAAGAGAACGCCTTGCCTAAAATCACTATTGTTGGTCGCCCTAACGTTGGTAAATCTTCTTTAATCAATGCGTTGATCGGGAAAGAAAGAAATATTGTTACTCCTATTGCGGGTACCACCAGGGATTCTATCCACATTCACTACAATCAATTTGGTCATGAGTTCATGTTCATTGACACTGCAGGTCTTAGAAAAAAGACCAAGGTGAAGGAGAACATCGAATTTTACTCCGTTATGCGCACAATTAAGGCCCTTGAAGAAGCTGATGTTGTCATTCTGATGATAGATGCTATGGAAGGTCTAGAGTCTCAGGACGTGAATATTTTTCATCTTGCAGAAAAGAACAAAAAAGGGATTGTGATATTGGTAAACAAATGGGATTTGGTGGAAAAAGACAGCAAGACCACTAAGATCTTTGAAGATCAGATTCGCACCAAGCTTCAACCTTTCACTGATGTACCAATTGTGTTCACTTCAGTTATAAACAAACAACGTATTTTCCAGGCTATTGAAACTTCTTTAGAGGTATTCAAAAATAGGGCTAAGAAGGTTCCTACTTCAAAATTGAATGATGTGATGTTGCCGATCATCGAGAAGTATCCACCACCAGCATTAAAAGGAAAGTATATTAAGATCAAATATATCACTCAAATCAGCGGTACATCTCCTATGTTTGCGTTCTTCTGTAATCTTCCTCAGTATATTAAAGAGCCGTATAAACGCTTTGTAGAGAACAAATTAAGGGAACATTTCGATTTTACAGGAGTGCCAATTCAGATATATTTCAGACAGAAGTAACGAATAAACCCAGAAAGGACGAGTATAAAACAGGTTTAAGCAAATCTATTGCAAACTAGTGATTGCTTGCTTAACCGCTGCGTCACTTAGGTTTAGCGCTTTGTAGTAACCAGCGGCGCCAAGGTGATACTTGCAAAGCAACACCTTAAGGTCATTCATTATTAATGGCTTGGCTTCCATCATTTGCCTCATATCAATCGGGATATTTCTTCCCTGAATGTATTTAATTAAGTCCTTGAAGTCTGTATCGTTTACATTAAAAATATTCATATTTTGTTCAATAAATGACGGCGTGTACCTATTGGCCAATACATCGTAAACAAAGTCTGGTAAAACTTTTTTAACCCCGAGGTTAACATATAACTTATTAAAACCTACCGTATCAATCTTTACATAGATATCAGGCTGAATACCTCCCTTTTCGAAAACTCTTTTCTTAACAGTATCTTTCAGTAACCTCCTTTTATGAGTGAGTTCCCCGTCAGCATAACGGTCGCCAATCTCATTTTGATAAGCAGTGTAGCCGTTCTTGTAAGATTTCTGAATGCTTCTTCCAGATGGCGTGTAATAACGTGCTATTGTGAGGTTTAAAGCCGAGCCATCTCCAAATGGAAACTGTTCCTGTACTAAGCCTTTGCCAAAGGAACGGCGACCAATAATTATTCCCCTATTAAGATCCTGTACAGCACCCGCAAGGATCTCACTTGCAGAAGCAGAGTTTTCATTAATGAGCACCGCGAGTTTTCCATCTTCGAACTCCCCCCCACCTGTAGCCAAATAATCGGTACGCGGATCGTGTTTACCCTCGGTGTAAACGATTAGTTTGTTTTCTTCTAAAATCTGATTGGCCAAACCAGTAGCAGATGTGAGATATCCTCCACCATTGTCACGCAAATCAAGAACCAGCTTTTTCATGCCCTGAGACTTTAAATCCTTAAGGGCTTCAACAAAATCTTTATCCGTATCGGCGCCAAATTTACTAATTCTTATATAGCCAATTTCAGGGTTCAACAGATAAGAGGCATCAATCGTGCTGACTTTAACGCGGCCACGTTTCATCGTAAGTGCCAGCGGCTGCAAACTGCCAGCATGAAGGATAGTAAGTGTCACTGAAGTACCTTTTGGCCCTTTAATCTTACCCGTCATCTGTTCCCTTGGCAACGATTTACCGCTGACAAAAAGTGTATCGATTTTTAAGATTTTATCCCCTTGCTTCAACCCAGCCATATAGGCTGGACCATCCTTGATTACATGAGTAACCAGCAAGGTATCCTTTAAAATATAATACTCGACTCCTACTCCTGTGAAGTTTCCTCCGAGTGTTTCAGCCAAATCGTTAGCCTCTTGTGGAGGCAAATAGGCACTGTGTGGATCTAATTTGTGTAGCAAACTATCAATAGGTAAATGATTCAAAGTATCTGCGTTGATCTCATCAACATATTTTCTATTGATGATGTGAATGATCTCTTCCACCTTATCAGAATTATTTTCGGCAAGATGAGTTGTACGAGTAAAAGAGTAGCCCTGATCCTTCAAGAATTTATAGCCCAAGAACATCCCCCCAATAAGGGTGAAAGAGTAGGTTAAGGCTATAATTAGGTTGTAGCGGGTAGTCTTATTCATGGCGCAATGACGCATACAAAGCTAATAAAATTGCAGGTCAATCATATAATTAACCTGTATCATTTTCATTTGTTTACATAAAATTAAATCATCATTGAAATTGATTTCGACTATTATTTTAGGTTTAAAAAGAAAAACACGAGTTTTATAAAACTATTGGGCTATAGGGCCTCATTAAGCGGAAAAAAGAAAACTGCAAGAGTCTTCAACCGTTTCACAAATAAAATTTAGGAGTTCAGCGTAATGATAAGAGTAACCGAGCAGGAGTCCAATTATAACGACATCGATCAGATGTCAGTACTGGAAATACTTAAAGGAATAAATAACGAAGATAAAACAGTACCTCTAGCCGTAGAAAAAGCGATTCCGCAAATAGACAAATTGGTCTCTGCGGTAACAAATAGAATGGCAAACGGTGGCAGGTTGTTCTATATTGGTGCAGGTACAAGTGGTCGTCTCGGTGTAGTTGATGCTTCAGAATGCCCCCCAACTTTCGGTGTACCCTTCGATATGGTAGTGGGAATTATTGCCGGAGGTGATACTGCGATCAGAAGAGCTGTCGAAAACGCGGAAGACGATAGCAAACAGGCTTGGATAGATTTACAGGAATTTGACATCAATGAGAAGGATTGTCTTGTAGGTTTAGCTGCTTCAGGCACAACTCCATACGTCATTGGCGGCTTAAATACTGCACGTAAAAATGGCGTATTGACTGCATGTATTGTCTGTAATGAAGGCGGGCCGATTGCAAAAGAAAGTGACTTCCCAATTGAAATAGTCGTAGGTCCTGAATTCTTAACCGGCTCTACCCGCATGAAATCCGGTACTGCTCAAAAACTAGCCTTGAATATGCTCAGTACAGCTGTAATGATCAAATTAGGCAAAGTCAAGGGAAATAAGATGGTAGATATGCAATTGACCAATCATAAGCTGGTTGATCGAGGCACCCAGATGGTGATGAAAGAACTCAACATCAACCACGAGCGTGCAGAAGATCTTCTTTTGCGTTATGGGAGTGTGAGAAAAGCTGTCGAAGCCAGTCAAAAACCATTGTAACTATGCATGAGATCGAACCTTATTACCTCTGGCGTGATGATTACATCGCTGCAGAAGATGATCGTTCCCCCTTTTTTGAAACACAATATTCTGAGTTTTACTTTGACAAGCAACTATATAATTTCCTGATCCACCCCCAATGGGATGATTTTGGATCCAGCACCATGTATATCAAGGTTCTGTATACCGATTATGATAGCAATTACTCGATCATAGAATTCATTGGGGAGTGGAATGATGCCATTAACAATGACATAATGCTGCTCAAAAGAGAGATCATTGAACTCATGATCGACGAAGGAATCAACAAGTTTATCTTGATCGGAGAAAACGTTTTGAATTTTCACTCCTCTGAAGAGGACAGCTATTATGAAGAGTGGTTTCAGGATGTGGAAGATGGATGGATTACGGGGATCAATTTCCAGGAACACGTCATCACTGAGTTTCGCAACTATAATATTGACTATTATATCAATTTCGGGGGACAGCTTGACGATTTGGCATGGCGGACATTAAAACCAGTTCAGCTATTTACAAAAGTTGAAGAAATCCTGACAAAAAGACTAGGGGCATAGGATTTGTTAGAAAGAAAGTATTAGTATCTTTAAATAAATTTAAGAGAAATGAATAACGACAATAATTACGAGTGGGCACAAAAATCTGTGTTTGTTGAGAACCAAACAGGAGTAGTTGCCAAAAAATTCTTCGCAAACGTCTTCTTATGGATGTTTATAGCATTGGGTCTTTCTACGTTATCGGCCTATATTATGGCAAGTAATGAAGAATTGTTTTCGATCCTTAGAAATCCAGAGACTTTAAAACCAACCGTTCTTGGATATGTAGCGATGTTCGCGCCACTAGGATTGGTTTTGCTAATGAGCGCAGGCTTAAGTAAGCTATCTTATGGTGCACTCTTGGTTACTTTTGTAGCCTATTCTGTTTTAACAGGATTGAGTTTAAGCTTTATCTTACTTGCTTACACGTCCAGTTCGGTGATCAGCTGTTTCGCTGGAGCTGCTGGTATTTTTGGAATCATGGCTTTCCTTGGTTACACAACCAATGTGGATCTGACCAAGTTCGGACCGATATTAATGGTTGGTGTAATTGGTTTGGTCATTGCAAGTGTAGTAAACATGTTTATTCAAAGCGAAAGCTTTAGCTTGTTTATGGCATTCATTGGTATTGCAATCTTTACTGCTCTAACTGCCTATGATGTTCAGAAACTGAAAAGAATTGGCGAGGGTATCGAAGAAAGTGGCGCTAGAATGGAAGATGGAGATACTAAGAAATTAGCCATCATGGGGGCATTGTCATTATACCTAGACTTTTTAAATATCTTCTTGTTCCTTCTAAGGATATTCGGAGGTAGAAGATAATAGCTAATAAATATAAATAAGAGCTCGCATTTATTGTGGGCTTTTTTTGTGTTTATAACAAAATGAGTCGGAGCAGCCTCTGGGCTTCTAGGTAGCTCAGAGCATACTCCTAGGGAACTCCTAGCCATAATAGGGCCTTTTACCCAACAAATAGGCTCTAAACCCGCTGTTAGTCCTCTGTTAGTGCAACACTAGCTACAAAAGTCTTCAAAGCATAAATCATAGATTTTTTGGAAATGATTTTTCTTTATTGCATTTTTGCAATGCTTATAGAGAAAGACGGAGGGATTAGACCCTGCGAAGTCTTAGCAACCTGTGCTTACAAGGTGCTAAATTCTACTGGAACGGCCATGATGCCTCCTGAAAGATAAGTTAGTTAGTAGCATAAAGCTGGTGTTAAACGGCTGGTCTCCATAACTTTCCCTTAAGCTTTGTTTGTAATTAGTTCGGCACTTGTTTAGGCCTCAGCCTCTATCAATTTTAGCTTATTACCTGCTCATATAGTATAACTTAAATGGACATTAGAGAAGAATTAGAGAAACGTATCCTGATCATAGATGGTGCCATGGGCACAATGATCCAACGTTACATTCTAACAGAAGAGGATTTTAGAGGGGAAAGGTTTAAGAATCATCCCTGTGATGTTAAGGGAAATAACGATTTATTAAACCTAACCAGACCAGACATTATTAAGGCCATTCATACAGAATATCTAAAGGCCGGCACTGACATTATAGAAACCAACACTTTCAGTACACAACGCATATCCCTGGCAGATTACCAGATGGAAGAGCTGGATTATGAAATGAGTTTCGAAGGTGCCAAAATAGCTAAAGAAGCTGTTAATGAGTTTATGAAGGCCAATCCTGGTCGGAAATGTTATGTTGCCGGTGCCATTGGGCCAACCAATAGAACACTTTCTATTTCACCAGATGTAAACGACCCTGGTTACAGAGCGCTAACATTCGACCAGCTTGTTGACGCCTATTATGAGCAAATCAGGGGATTGATAGACGGTGGATCCGATGTTCTACTTATCGAAACCATATTTGATACGCTAAACGCCAAAGCGGCGATCTATGCAATAAAGAAATACGAAGCGGTTATCGGTCGCAAAATAGAGATCATGATTTCCGGTACCATTACAGATGCGTCCGGAAGAACATTATCCGGCCAAACGGTAGAAGCTTTCCTGAATTCGGTTATCCACGCTAAACCCTTAAGCATTGGTTTCAACTGCGCCCTGGGGGCGAAAGACATGAGACCTCACATTGAGGAGCTTTCTGCCAAAGCAGGATGTTATGTATCTGCTTACCCCAATGCCGGACTGCCTAATGAGTTTGGGGCTTATGATGAGATGCCTCACGAAACTGCACATCTTGTGGAAGATTTTATTCAAAATGGTTTTGTGAATATTGTTGGTGGTTGTTGCGGAACTACACCAGATCATATTGGTTGCATTGCTGAAAAAGCAAAAGGAATAGAACCGAGAAAAATTCCTGTTATTGAGAACTTTTTGCGCCTGAGTGGACTGGAACCCGTAGCGATCACACCAGAGAGCATCTTTGTAAACATTGGAGAACGTACCAATATCACAGGTTCGCCTAAGTTTTCGAAGCTTATTTTAAGCGGAGACTTTGAGGCTGCGCTAACTGTTGCCAGACAACAGGTGGAAGGTGGTGCTCAAGTCATTGATGTAAACATGGATGAAGGCATGATCGATTCAGAAGCATCTATGACTAAGTTTCTCAACCTTATCGCTTCTGAACCAGATATCTCCAAGCTTCCCATCATGGTCGATTCTTCCAAATGGACGGTTATTGAAGCCGGCTTGAAGTGTTTGCAAGGAAAAGGCATAGTGAACTCAATTTCCCTTAAAGAGGGCGAAGATAAGTTTAGAGAAAGCGCACAAAAGATCATGACTTATGGCGCAGCTGTTGTGGTAATGGCTTTCGACGAGCGTGGACAGGCAGACAGTTTTGAGAGAAGAAAAGAGATCTGTAAAAGATCTTATGACATATTAGTTAACGAGATTGACTTTCCTGCACAGGACATTATTTTCGACCCAAACATCCTGACAGTTGCAACAGGACTAGAAGAGCACAACAATTACGCTGTTGATTTTATCAATGCAACAAGATGGATTAAAGAAAACCTGCCTCATGCAAAAGTAAGTGGCGGGGTATCCAATATTTCCTTCTCCTTTAGGGGTAACAATACGGTAAGAGAAGCCATGCACTCTGCATTTCTTTACCACGCGATTAAGGCGGGGTTAGATATGGGAATTGTAAATGCAGGGATGCTTGAAGTATATCAGGAGATTCCACCTGAACTTCTGGTGTTGGTAGAAGATGTACTTCTAAACCGCAGAGACGATGCTACCGAACGACTGGTCGAATTTGCAGATACCATAAAAACCAAAGGAAAAGAGATCATTAGAAACGAAGAATGGCGTAAAGAGTCTGTAGAATCAAGACTTTCCCATTCGTTAGTAAAAGGAATCATCGAATATCTTGATGCCGATGTGGAGGAAGCAAGACAGCAATACCCGAGACCAATACATGTCATCGAAGGTCCATTGATGGATGGTATGAACATCGTTGGTGATCTTTTTGGTGCCGGTAAAATGTTCCTGCCTCAGGTAGTAAAATCTGCAAGGGTAATGAAAAAGGCGGTAGCTTATCTACTGCCATTTATCGAACAGGAGAAGCTCGAAAATCCAGATCAGGATCAGAATTCATCTGCTGGTCGGGTATTAATGGCTACGGTAAAAGGTGACGTACATGACATTGGAAAAAACATTGTAGGGGTTGTATTGGCTTGTAACAACTTCGAAATCATTGACATGGGTGTAATGGTACCTGCTCAAGATATTATAAAAAAGGCAAAGGAAGTCAATGCAGATATAATTGGTTTAAGTGGCCTGATTACTCCATCGCTAGATGAAATGGTACATTTTGCCAAAGAAATGGAACGTGAAGGATTTACCATTCCTTTGATTATTGGCGGCGCGACTACTTCTAGAATACATGCGGCGGTAAAAGTGGCTCCAAACTACTCCGGCCCTGCTATTCACGTCCTTGACGCTTCCAGAAGTGTCACCGTTTGCAGCACTTTAATGAACAAAGAAACCAGGGCTGAATACATCTCGGGGATCAGGGCGGAATACGATAAAGCGAGAGAAGCACATTTGAATAAGCGCTCAGACAAACGCTACAAAACTATTGAAGAAGCAAGAAAAGACAATTTTAAAATAGATACAACATTGGTTGCTCCTGCTCCTACTTTTACAGGGACAAAGGTGTTTGAGAACTATCCTTTAGAAGAACTCGTTCCATATATTGACTGGACACCTTTTTTCCAAACCTGGGAGCTTCGTGGAAGTTACCCTCGTATATTGGAAGACAAGTTGGTAGGTGATGAGGCGAGAAAACTCTTTGAAGACGCTAAGGCATTGTTGAAACGTATCGTTGCTGAAAAGCTGCTTACTGCGAAAGCGGTTATCGGCTTCTGGCCAGCGCAGGCAGTTGATGACGACATTGTGTTGGATGTAGACGGTAAAGAAGTGGTGATCCATACGCTCCGTCAACAAGCAGAAAAAACCGATGGTAATCCGTATTATGCATTGTCAGATTTTATCGCTCGGAAAGAAACTGGTATATCAGACTACTTCGGTGGCTTTGCATTAACAACTGGAATCGGTTGCGATGAACTAGTCGCAGAGTTTGAAGCTAACTATGACGATTACAACAGCATCATGGCAAAGGCGCTTGCTGATAGGCTAGCAGAAGCATTTGCGGAAAGAATGCATGAGTTGGTGCGTAAAGACTACTGGGGCTATGCTAAAAATGAACACTTAAGCAACGAAGACCTAATCAAAGAGGAATACGCAGGTATTCGTCCGGCTCCGGGATATCCGGCTTGTCCGGAACATACAGAAAAAGGCACCTTATTTACCTTACTTGATGCGGAAGACAAGATTGGATTGCACCTTACCGAAAACTATGCAATGCATCCAACTGCAGCTGTAAGCGGGTTTTATTTTGCTCACCCACAATCAAGATATTTTGGTTTGGGTAAGATCACTAAAGACCAGATCGAAGATTATGCAGTAAGAAAAGACATGTCCATCGATGAAGTAGAGAGATGGTTAAGTCCTAATCTCGCTTATTAACATCATGAAAGGCAACAAAACCTACCTAAACAGGCAAAAAAACGACACCACGAAATGAAAATCATTGACCATATAAATAATGCCAACGGTAATACCCTGTTCTCATTTGAGCTTCTTCCGCCGATAAAGGGACAAAGCATCAAAGGAATTTTTGATGCAATAGATCCATTGATGGAGTTCAACCCTCCATTCATTGATGTGACTTATCTTCGTGAAGATTATATCTATAAGCAACATGCAAATGGTCTTTTGGAAAAGGTAGCTTACCGCAAACGTCCTAGTACGGTTGCTACCTGCGCAGCCATTATGAACAAATATAAGGTTGATGCAGTTCCTCATTTAATTTGCGGGGGTTTCACTAAGGATGAGACAGAAAATGCATTGATAGATATGCAGTTCTTAGGCATCGACAACGTCTTGGTGTTGAGAGGAGATGCCAGAAAAAGCGATAGTGCCTTTATACCTACTCCGGACGGACATTCCTTTGCATCAGACTTACTTGGTCAGGTAGCAGACATGAACAAGGGAAAATACTTACACGATGACATGGGTACTTCCGAAAGGACTGATTTCTGTATTGGTGTAGCTGGCTATCCTGAAAAGCACTTTGAATCGCCTAACCTGGATACTGATTTCAGGTATTTAAAAATGAAGGTAGATATGGGGGCAGAATTCATTGTTACTCAGATGTTCTTCGATAATTCTAAATACAAGGAGTTTGTAGATAAATGTCGCGCAAATGGCATTAATATTCCCATCATACCGGGGCTAAAACCTATCACAAATAGCAAACAATTGGTAAGTTTACCAAAGGTATTCCATCTGGACATCCCACTCCCATTGAGTGAAGCGGTGCAGGCTTGCAGCAATGAGAAAGATGTGAAAGCCATTGGCATTGAGTGGATGATTAGCCAGTGTAAGGAGCTAAAGGCTATGGGTGCACCAGTGCTGCACTTTTATACTATGGGTAATCCAGAGCCTACAAAAAAGATAGTTCAGGGCGTATTCTAGTATTTTTTGGAATAGTCTTTGTATCTTACACTTCCCCAGAGATGTTGAGCTATGAAAAGATTATTGATTCTTGTTACCTTAGTTACCGCCTCTATCGCTGCTTGCACAACGATGAAGTCGGGCACAATAGGTTCTGAGGGTTTATCACAATTAACCGGCGTTTGGGAGATGAACCATATCTCCGGGCCAAGGATTCCGTTCAACGGGTTGTACCCTGCAAAAATACCTGTCATTGAATTCAATACCCGAGAAAAAAAATTTAGTGGTAACACGAGCTGCAACTCATTCTCAGGAACATTGGTTGCCGATGACAATACGATTAGCTTCAATGAACCTTTTGCCATGACAAAAATGGCTTGCCCTGGTGAAGGAGAAACTACTTTCTTACAAATTCTGCAGAAAGTCAATACCTACTCTGTAAGTAACGATACCACCTTATATTTCATGATGGGTGATATTGTCATCATGCGTTTCATTAAAAAGAATTCAAGTACTCCTTAAAGTCTGGATAATTTACTGCCATCTTAGTCGCTTTCTTTTCTTTCGAATGTAATGAAGCCACCTGCTCAGGATTAATAATTTTTTCTTTCAACTCAGCAGGAAACACATCTGGAAATTTGCAAGCGTGAGCGGTTGATAAAAATACCCCAGCCTCTTCATACTTCCTATCTTCTGCATAACTTTTCAAGGCTAGGTAGGCGATTGCGGTGTGCGGACAAGCGATATATTGAAATCGCTCATAAAGTTCGTTCATCCCCTGCAATGTTTGCTCATCGTTAAAACTGTAGCTGGTCACCAGCTTCTTAAGAGCTTGCGCATCATTCTGGAAAAGATCCATAATTCGTACAAAATTACTCGGTGCACCCACGTCCATTGCATTTGCATAGGTTTGCACGGATGGCTTTGTCTCATACACTCCTGTTTCCAAAAATCTTGGAACAGTATCATTTACGTTTGTTGCTGCAATAAACTGCTCAACTGGTAACCCCATCTTATAGGCAAGCAGACCAGCAGCGATGTTGCCAAAATTACCTGATGGCACAGAAAATACCACGTGATTCTTACCCTGCCTTTTTAGTTGAGCATAAGCATTGAAATAATAGAATGTTTGAGGGATAAGCCTGGAGATGTTAATAGAATTTGCAGATGTTAGCCGGAATTTCTCATTAAGTTCTGTATCGGCGAAAGCTTGTTTAACCAACGCCTGGCAGTCGTCAAAAGTTCCATCAATTTCTATCGCATGAATATTTTGTCCGTTGGTACACAATTGCAGTTCTTGAATTTCGCTGACTTTACCTTTTGGATATAAAATGGTAACTCGTGTATTTGGAATACCGAGAAAACCTAAAGCAACGGCGCCACCTGTATCACCAGAGGTAGCCACAAGCACATCCAGGATCTTCTCATTTTCCTTTAAGAAATACGCCATCACTCTGCTCATGAAACGCGCGCCAAAATCTTTAAAAGCCAAAGATGGTCCGTGAAATAATTCAAGAACATACATTTCATTATCTAACGCCACTACAGGAGCTTCAAAATTGATCGCATCGTCTATGATGGCTTGTAAATCTTCCGAGGGAATAGCTTCCTTCAGTAGAACGGAGGCCACTTTAAAGGCGATCTGAGAAAGCGTAAACTTATCAATGTTATCTATAAACTCCTGATCCAATTCAGGCACGTATGAAGGCATATATAAGCCCTTATCCAAAGGCATGCTATTGAAAACCGCAGTAGCGAAGTCTACTTCAAGATTGTGGTTATTTGTACTGTATAATTTCATGTTGGCTGTGGTTTGACTAGTCCAGTATTACCGGACCTTTTTTATTTACTTCCGAGACGAATGAAAGACTATTGATGGCTAATCCTTTCAAATGACTCTGCAGTTTTTCTGTGATCTTGTTGGCTGTTTCGGCATCTTTTGTTAGCGCAAATACGGAGGGTCCAGAGCCTGAAATACCAAATCCGATTGCACCCGCGCCCAGTGCCAATTGCCGCAAGACATAAAAATCAGGAATCAGGATGGCGCGCGTAGGTTCTACCAGCACATCTGTCATACTACGTCCAATCAGGTCATAATCCTTCATAAACAGACCACTTACCAAGCCTGCTACGTTTCCCCATTGGGTTACGGCATCTTTCAATAATACTTTTGAGCGAATCATTTGCCGGGCGTCTTTTGTTGGCACGTCTACTTCAGGATAGACAATTGCAGCATGCATATCTTCAGGATGGGGCAGACTAATAATATCTAAAGGTTCATAGCTTCTGATCAGCACAAAACCACCCATTAGTGCTGGCGCAACATTATCTGCATGTCCATAGCCACAGGCCAACTCCTCCCCTTTCATTGCAAAAGGAACTAGCTCCTGATTAGTAAGGAGATTATCAAATAGTGAGTTGACGGCAAATAAACCAGCGACAGTACTTGCAGAGCTGGAACCGAGGCCACTCCCTATAGGCATTTTTTTATGAAGTTCGATATCAAGCCCAAAATCCGGTTTACCAATGTGGTTCAGGTAATGTTGAACACTGGCACTCACGGTATTCTTTTCTGGACTTAGCGGAAGTTTACCTCCGTCACCGGTGATCTTTGAAATTATGATGCCTTTGGTTTCTGTAAGGCGCATCACTACTTCATCGCCCGGTGCATTTACAGCAAAGCCTAAAACATCATAACCGCAAACAACGTTGGCAACAGTTGCAGGGGCAAAAACTTTAATTGAGTTTCTCATTTGAATATTATCTTTTACCTACGTTGATGATGTCGGCAAACACGCCGGCTGCAGTAACTTCTGCGCCTGCCCCAGGGCCCTTTACAACTAACGGTCGGTCCTTATATCGGTTTGTAGTAAATGAAATGATGTTATCGCTTCCAGACAGTGTAAAGAATGGATGGTTCTGGTCTACCATTTGAAGGGTAATAGAAACATTACCATTTTCCATTTTACCGATGTAGCGCAATACCTTTTTATCCGCAGCCGCGGTGTTTTTCAAATTCTCAAAGTAATCGGTGTTGTTCTCCAATTCTTTGTAGAAATCTGCAACAGTATCTGCTGCCATACAGGACGGTGGAAGCATATTTTGTAATTCGATATCTTTTTCTTCCAGGGGATATCCTGCATCGCGAGCAAGTATGAGCATTTTACGCATGAAATCCTTTCCATTTAAGTCGTCTCTCGGATCTGGTTCCGTGTACCCTTTATCTTGCGCTTCTTTGACTACCTCGTGAAAGAGTACGCCTTCTTTATAATTATTAAAAATATAAGATATTGTTCCGGATAGGATCGCTTCAATTCTGGAGATCTTATCTCCACTTAGCATCAAATCTCTTAACGTACGGATAATGGGTAATCCAGCTCCAACGTTCGTTTCGTAAAAGAAATCAACACCATATGTTCTTGCTGCTTGTTTAAACGCAGCATATTGTTCATATTCCGCAGAGTTACCGATCTTATTGCAGGTAACCACAGATATACTCGACTGCAGGATGTCCAGATAAAAATCTACCGGATTCTGACTAGCTGTATTGTCCACAAAGACGCAATTAGGTAAGTTCATGGCCCTCATTTTTTTAATAAAATCAGGCAAACTTGCGGCCATATCCTGCTCAAATAACTCTTGTTCCCAGTTGTTCAAGTTAATTCCATTTGGATTGAGCAACATTTTCCTGGTATTACTGATGCCCATGACTTTAACCTGCAAATCATTGTTATCCGCAAGAAAAGACATCTGATTTTCCAGTTGCTGGAATAATGTTTTACCGATGTTACCTGTTCCAAGGCAAAACACATGCAATGTTTTCTTAAGGTCAGCGTAAAAAGCATCGTGGACAGCATTAACTGCTTTGGAAAGATCTGCCTTTGAAATGATTACAGATATATTATACTCTGAAGACCCTTGAGCAATGGCTCTAACGTTAACTCCATTACGACCTAAGGCATTGAAAAGTTTGCCAGACATACCCGGCGTGCGTTTCATGTTTTCTCCTACAATAGCCAAAATAGAAAGGCCGTTTTCTACCTCAGGATATTCTAGTTTTTTCACCTGCAGTTCCAATTCAAATTCCTTATTGATCAAGCTAAGGGCTTTTAATGAATCTGCTGGTTTAACCGCGAAAGTAATGCTATGCTCTGAAGAGGATTGAGTAATCAACACGATGTTGATCTGCTCTCGAGAAAGCAGAGAGAATAAACGTCCACTAAAACCGGCTTTACCAACCATACCGCTACCGGAAAGGTTCAGAATACTAATTTCATCAATAGAAGAAATCCCTTTTATCGGCAAGTTAGAAGGACTAACGCCATGCCTGATGTAAGTACCCGGAAAGTCGACGTTGAAAGTATTTTTGATCACAATAGGGATTCTTTTTAAGAACGCTGGGATCATTGTTGGCGGATAAATCACTTTAGCCCCAAAATAAGAAAGCTCCATTGCCTCTGTATAGCTGAGTTCTGGCAGCGAGAAGGCTTTATTTACAATACGTGGATCTGCTGTAAGCATACCATCCACATCGGTCCAGATTTGAATTTCCTCAGCATTCAATGCGGCACCCCAAATGGCGGCAGTGTAATCGCTTCCCCCGCGACCCAATGTGGTCACGCGACCCTCGTCATTACTTGATATAAAACCGGTAACGAACAACAATTTACCCTTATTGGTAGTATAGAAATCCTTAATCAGCATTTCAGAAAGGTTGGTATTGACCTTCGCTTGTCCGAAGTTGTTATCTGTTTTTATCAGCTCAGATCCGTCAACGTAGATAGCTTCTGGAAACTCTTGTTTTGCTATGTGGCTAATCATTGCTGTTGAGCAACGCTCACCATAGCTCAAAATCAAGTCTTTAGTTTGGGGGCTTAATTCCCTCAGATTGTAGACAGATTGAAGGATATCTTCCAGTTCGTTAAAAAAGATCTTCAGTTTGGTAAGCACTGGATTTTGTGCAGAGGCAGGTAACAGGGCTCGGATAACTTTGAAATGTTTTTCTTCTACTTCTTTAAGATTGGTGCTGTATTCTTGCAGGTTCATGGCATTCTCCGCCATTTCAAGAAGCTCATTCGTGATGCCACTCATCGCAGACAATACGACGACCGGATACTCTGATTCAGCATTTGGCTTTAACAAAGCGATCAAAGCATTTATGCTTTCTTGCGAACCAACAGATGTACCTCCAAATTTTAAAATATTCATAATATTAGGTTATAAAAAAAACGCCTTCCCTTTTTACAGGAAGGCGCTTCTTATGGTGTTTATCTTTTTCAGTTACCACATTAGTTTGCCTTCCTCCGAGTAATCCCGGTGGTGGTGATAATGGCAGTAATTGTTGAGTTGTTATACATTGTATTTTTTACACTAACTGTGCTGTGGCGTAAAGTAAAGTTATATTATTCTAATAAGCAAATGATTATTAAAATATTTAATTCAGTTGCTGAATTCTTACCTTTGCCCATTATATGCAAGGATTAGTTATTAAATCGACAGGCAGCTGGTATAATGTACATGGTGTAGATGGCAACAATTATGATTGCAGGATCAAAGGTAAATTTAGGATCCAAGGCATTCAAACTACTAATCCAATTGCAGTTGGCGACATAGTAGAGTTTGAAATGGAGCCAAACTCTGACAAGGGGGTAATATTTAAACTCCATGAAAGAAAGAATTACATCATCAGGAAATCCATCAATTTATCTAAGCAGGCGCAGATCATTGCCGCCAATATGGATCAGGCGTTTTTGGTAGTTACGCTCGCTTCACCGAGAACCTCATTGGGCTTTATAGACCGCTTTTTGGCAACAGCTGAAGCATACAGCATTCCGGCGGTATTAATCTTTAATAAACTAGATCTTTTCCATAAAGAAGGGTTGTCAATACTTGATGAGTATAAAAGTATTTATGAGAATCTAGACTATCCATGTTATTCTGTTTCTGCTCTTGCAGGAACGAACATATCATTGGTTGAATCCCTACTAAAGGATAAAACTACCTTATTTTCCGGGCATTCAGGAGTTGGAAAATCTAGCCTGATCAACGCTTTACTTCCCGGTCGGTCTATCAAAACTGGAGATGTCTCGGAGGCAACCGACAAAGGGCAACATACGACGACCTTTGCGGAGATGCACACCTTGCCATTTGGCGGTTATCTTATTGATACGCCTGGTATTCGTGAACTGGGAATCTTCGACATCAGACCAGAAGAACTGAGCCATTATTTCAGAGAGATGCGCGCATTAATTAATGAATGTAGGTTTAACAATTGCAGGCACGTAAATGAGCCAGGTTGCGCTGTCGTGGAAGCTGTAGAAAATGGAGAGATTGAAATCAGCCGCTACGAAAGCTACCTTAGCATTTTTCATGGTAACGAAACAAGAGCATAAAATTTTAAGCATAAGTTAAAGATGCGGGCAGTTATACAAAGGGTTACGGAAGCAAGTTGCATTGTGGAAGGTAGAGTTACAGGCAGCATCAGCCTTGGCCTACTGGTACTTCTTGGCATAGAAGATGCCGATACTCTGGAGGACCTGGAATGGCTTGCTGGCAAGATACATGGCATTCGTATTTTTGGTGATGAAAATAACCTGATGAATAAAGCACTATCGGACGTAGATGGGGGCATTTTGTTAATTAGTCAATTCACCTTGTACGCAGCTACAAAAAAAGGCAACAGGCCTGGATTCATAAGAGCAGCAAGACCAGACAAAGCAATACCAATGTACGAAAGGATGATTGAGCGTTTGTCATCACTGCTTGGGAAAAAAGTAGAGACCGGTATTTTCGGGGCAGACATGAAAGTTTCCTTATTAAACGACGGTCCTGTAACAATCATCATTGACACCAAAAACAAGGAGTAAAGCACCATGACTATTAAAGAAGCTCAAGAAACTGTAGATCAGTGGATAACTACAACTGGCGTACGTTATTTTAACGAATTGACTAATACGGCAATCTTAATGGAAGAAGTTGGCGAGGTGGCGAGAATCATGTCCAGAAAATACGGAGAGCAATCTTTTAAGAAAAGTGATGAGGCTGTGGACTTGGGAGATGAAATGGCCGACGTGTTATTTGTATTGATCTGCCTTGCTAACCAAACAGGTATAGACCTGACCAGCTCACTTGAGAAGAATCTGGTCAAGAAAAATATACGTGATTCGGATCGTCACAAAAACAATCCTAAGTTAAAATAGCTTTTACAGTGCTGCTTTAATCCTTAGGGCAGCCTCTTCTAATTCTTCGTTAGAAGGAGAAAGTTTAGGTCTGCTGAAGTTCATGTCATTCACTTCGTTCATAGGAATTAAGTGAATATGCACATGAGGGACTTCTAAACCAATTACGGCTACACCTATTTTTTTACAAGGGAAAGAGTCTTTGAGTCCTTTCGCAACGATTTTAGCAAATAGCGTGAGTCCGAAATAACTTTCTTCATCCATATCAAAGATGTAATCAATTTCCTTTTTAGGAATTACTAATACGTGCCCCATCACCAATGGATTAACATCCAGGAAGGCAAGAAATTCAGTAGTCTCTGCTACGATATGAGCTGGGAGTTCCCCATTAACAATCTTGGAAAAAATGGTTGACATGTCTTTTAAATTATCTGGTTATTTCTAAAATTTCAAACTCAATTTTCCCGGCAGGAACTTGTATCTCCGTTTTGTCACCTACCGATTTACCTAACAAACCTTGGGCTATTGGCGATTTCACAGAGATCTTACCTGTTTTCAGATCAGCCTCTGATTCCGCCACCAGTTGGTAAGACATGGTTGTGCCATTCTTAATGTTTTTAATCTTTACGATGGAAAGCGCAAGCACTTTGGACAAATCCAATTTTGACTCATCTATTAGTCTTGCTGTAGAAAGTGTATTTCCCAATTTTGCTATTTTCGCCTCGTGTAAACCCTGCGCTTCTTTAGCTGCATCGTACTCTGCATTCTCAGAAAGATCACCTTTATCTCTAGCTTCAGCTATCGCTTTAGATATTTGCTGTCTGCCTATGGTCTTCATTTGATGAATCTCTGCTTTTAGTTTATCTAAACCATCTTGGGTATAATATGTTACCTCTGTCATAGCTATTTTTGTTATTGTTAATTCCTATAAAAAGCAAACAAGACTACATCGGCTATTTCGCCTACATAGTCTTGTTTCAATTAAAACGAAGATAATATGGCTATACCACAAAAGCAAATTAAAGCAGAAAATTGTATCTTGACTCTAAACACGATCCTATATTAATCCCTTATCTTAGGTGTATTCAATTAGTATATAGTACTTAATTTGGATGCGAGAACTTCAGATATTTTACGATAGGAGTCAAAGGTCCAGCCTCCAACATGAGGAGTAAGGATTACATTCTTAGCTCTGATTAGATCAGCGTACCAATCCTGTTCTGCAAGTATTGGAAACTTTTCAACTTCTAATACATCTAGTGCAGCTCCAAGGACTTTTTTCTGATCTATGGCTTTTAAAATAGCTCTGGTATTAACAATTTCTCCACGAGCTGTATTAATAAAGAAAATAGGCTTCCGAAAATGGAATAAATACTCTTCATTAACCATTTGTCTGGTTTCAGAAGTCAATGGAACATGAAGGCTGAGTGCGTCGCTTTGTCTTACAATTTCTTCCATGCTAACCTCCTTTGCAAATTTATCAGAAAAACCCGTCTTATATTTGTCGTACGCAATCACATTTACTTCAAAGCCTTTCAATTTTTTTGCAAAGCTCTTACCCATAAAACCATAACCAATTATCGCCACGGTTTTGCCTTTCAATTCGTAGCCTCGATTAGCTTCCCTATCCCATATACCGTTTCTGATCTGCTGATCTGCGATCCGTAAATTATTCATTAAAGACAGCAGTAAGCCCGTAGCATGTTCACCCACTGCATCCATGTTTCCTTCAGGAGCATTAAGCAATTTTATATTTCTTCCTTTGGCTATCACTTCATCTATGTTATCCAGGCCGGCACCAGCTCTGGCCACAAACTCAAGATTTAAAGCCGCGTCAAAGAAGTCCTTATCCAGTCTGAATTTCGTACGAACAGCGATGCCAACATAATCCTTAATCACTTCAAAGATCTCGGCTTTAGTAATCTGGGGGCGGTCATCAACCTCGAAGCCTAATATTTCTGCTTGTTCTTTGAAAGTAGGATGAAGGTCGTCGACTATCAAAATCTTTTTTATCATGGTGCTGTAACTAAAATTAATTTTTCTACTAAAAAAACGCAGAATAAAGGCTAGAGTTGCATGAGTGATGTTAAATGCTGGGTTAAGGAAATAAAGTCTCCAACACTCAACTGTTCTGCACGTTTATCAAAGAAAACATGGTCGTCCATTTTGTCTTTCGGCACCACTCCTGAAAGTGCATTGCGTAACGTTTTTCGCCTTTGATTGAACCCTGCCTTTACGGTTCTCCAAAAGAACTTCTCATCACATGGTAAGGTTTCCACATCATTTCTGCTCAACCTGATTACACCAGAATTCACTTTAGGCGGGGGATTAAACGTCCCTGGCTTTACAGAAAATAGATACTCTATGTTGTAATATGCTTGTATAAGAACACTCAAGATTCCATAATCTTTTGTCCCCTCTTTCGAAGCACAACGCTCGGCAACTTCCTTTTGAAACATACCAACCATCTCCACCACGCTTTCTCTATTTTCCAATATTTTAAATAGGATCTGAGAGGAGATATTATACGGGAAGTTTCCTATGATGCCATATTTACCGGGGAAGATCTCCGATAGGTTGAGTTTTAAAAAGTCTCCGTTGATCAGTCTCTTACCAAGCTGAGGATATTTTTCCTGAAGGAAATGATAGGACTCCACATCGATGTCTATCAGGTAAGTTTCCAGGTCTGTACGCTCAAGAAGGATGTCTGACAAAATTCCCATCCCTGGTCCCACTTCTAGAACCTGCGTATACTGATCGGTATGAACAAGGCCATTGACAATTTTTGCGGCAATCTTTTTATCAGTTAAAAAATGTTGCCCAAGATGTTTTTTCGCCTTTACCAAACTCATAGCTAGAAGTGTTAAAAGCTGCAAAATAACTAAAGTTTTATCAGTATCGGCCTAACATTAGGTTGAAATTCTGTAATTTGCACCATATTTCTATTTGGACATGAGTGATAAAATTAAAATCGGAATTAGCATTGGCGATGTAAACGGCATCGGATTAGAAGTGATCATGAAGTCGTTAGCGGAACTGCAAATTCTTGATTATTGTACCCCAATAGTTTACGGACATACCAAGGTTGTATCCTATCATAGAAAGGCACTTGGGATGGGTGATTTTGTTTTCAACGTGATCAGCAGTCCGGAAACGGCTAACCCCAAAAAGGTCAATATGATCAACTGCTGGGAGGAAGATGTGAAGATCGATCTTGGTGTTGCCAATGAAATAGGCGGTAAATATGCGTTGACCTCTCTTGAAAAGGCAACTGATGACCTTGTTAGTGGAGCGATTGACGCATTAGTTACGGCGCCTATTAATAAACATAATATACAATCAGCAACATTCAATTTTCCAGGGCACACTGAATATCTTCAGGAACGTAGTGGGAGTAAAGATGTTTTGATGTTCTTGTTAAGTGAAGATTTGCGTGTTGGCGTAGTCACCGGTCATATTCCATTGACAAGCGTAGCGCAGAGCATCACGAAAGACAAGATTATGAAGAAGTTGGTTTTGATGAATGAAAGCTTGAAAAAAGATTTCTGGATTGAGAAACCGAAGATTGCTGTTTTGGGGTTAAATCCGCATGCGGGAGACAGTGGACTTCTGGGATCAGAAGAGGAACAGGTTATTATTCCTGCAATAAAGGAGGCTTTCGATAAAGGAATCATTTGTTTCGGACCATATCCTGCGGATGGTTTCTTTGGAAAGGGGAGCTTCAAGCAGTTCGATGCTGTGTTAGCAATGTATCATGACCAAGGTTTGATACCATTTAAAACGCTGGCTTTTAGCACAGGCGTAAATTACACAGCTGGACTGAAGTTTGTACGCACTTCTCCGGATCATGGAACGGGCTATGATATTGCCGGCAAGAATGAAGCTGATCCAACTTCATTCATTGAAGCTATATTTTCTGCAATTCATATTGTGAAACGCAGAAGAGAACAGGAAGAACTTTTAAAGAATCAGCTTCGTAGTGGAGGTAAACTCGTCGAAACTGCTTTTGATTTAAAAGACGATGCAAATTAGACTACAAAACTATTTGCACTAAATGAAATTAATTCTTACATTTGCGGGCTAAAATTTTGTTATCATTGAGACCATTAAAACAATTTTCGATCCCCTTTACAGGCTTAAAAATTGGCAAACATCAGTTTGATTTTGAGATTGATAACAGCTTTTTCGATGCTTATGATTACTCTTTAGTAAAAAAAGGAGAATTAAAAGTAGAAGTTGAATTAGACAAGCAGGAAACCATGCTGATCTTACAGTTCCAGATAAACGGGACTATAGTTTTAGATTGTGATAAATGTTTGGCAGAATTCAATGCACCAATAAGTATCCACGAAAGGCAGATTGTAAAGTTTGCTGAAGATGGCTTGGAAAGTGATGACTTGGAAATCATCATGCTCAATAAAAAAGAAAGTGAGCTTGATATTGCTGACTTAATTTATGAGTTCATCACCGTAGGGGTTCCTTATATTAAAATATGCGAGCAGAATGGCGATGGCCAGAAATGCGACCAGGAGATGATTGCAAAACTGGAAAGCTTCGCGATCGGATCTCATAGTGAAGAAGAAGAAAAACAAGATGAGGACCCACGTTGGTCAGCATTAAAAAAATTAAAATAATAATTAAATAAATCAGCAATGGCACATCCAAAACGCAAGATTTCTAAAAGCAGAAGAGATAAAAGAAGAACTCACTATAAAGCAGAAACTCCTTCTTTATCTACTTGTCAAACAACAGGAGCAATACACACTCCTCACCGCGCATACAACGTTGATGGTAGCTTGTACTACAACGGTAAATTGGTTATTGAAAACACCGCGATAGCTTAATTTCTGAAAATAGTTTGTGTTTTCAGTCTCTTAAGCTTTAACTTAGAGACTAAAATAACGGCACTTATTGCCTCATACACAAACTGATTTTTACTATGAAAATAGGTCTCGATATAATGGGTGGAGACTATGCTCCTAAAGCAAATGTTTTAGGAGCGATAGCGGCCCATCCACTGTTATCTCCTGGTGAGCGAATTGTGCTTATTGGAGACACAGCTCAAATTAAGCCTTTGCTCGCTGAAAACGGATTTAACCCCGATCACTTTGAATATGTACATACCGAAGAAGTAATCGGTATGGGCGAGCACCCCACCAAGGCCATTGTTCAAAAATCCAATTCAAGTATTTCCGTTGGCTATCAGCTTCTTAAAGAAGGTAAGATTGATTCATTTGCTAGTGCCGGTAACTCTGGCGCTATGCTTGTTGGTGCCGTGTTTAGTGTAAAAACTATTTCAGGCATTATCCGCCCCTGCCTTTCCACGTTTCTGCCAAAATTAAGCGGCGGCGTGGGACTGATGGTTGACGTTGGTGCTAATGCAGATTGCAAACCAGATGTATTGCTTCAATTTGGCGTATTGGGCAGCATGTACGCAGAAAATGTAATGGGAATACCAAATCCAAAAGTGGCCTTGATCAATATTGGAGAGGAAGACGAAAAAGGCAATATGTTAAGTCTTGCGACCTTCCCATTAATGAAAGACGCAGGACTCTTTAACTTTGTAGGTAATGTGGAGGGAAGAGATTTGTTTAACGAAAAGGCAGATGTGATAGTTTGCGATGGGTTTACGGGCAATATCATGCTAAAGTTGGCTGAATCGTTTTACGTACTCACTAAAAAGAGAGGTCTGAAAGATGAGTTTTTTGACCGCTTTAATTATGAGAACTACGGTGGTAGTCCAGTACTTGGCGTAAATGCTCCTGTAGTTATAGGGCATGGAATATCAAGTCCTACGGCTGTTAAAAACATGATTCTTCAGTCTAGAGACATGATTATCAATGGCTTAGTAGGGAAAATACAGGCTGCATTTAACAATTAATAAGAAATGAGTAAAATTCACGCTGCGATTACGGCTGTTAATGGCTACGTCCCGGACTACATTCTGACTAATAAAGAAATGGAGTCTATTGTAGATACGACAGACGAGTGGATCACCTCCAGAACAGGAATTAAAGAGCGAAGGATACTAAAGGGGGAAGGTCTGGGAACTTCTGACATGGCGGTTCATGCCGTTAATGGCCTATTGAAAAAGCGTGGAATCGGAGCCGAAGAGATTGAATTGATCATTTTTTGTACAACAACGCCCGACCTACCCTTCCCTGCCTCTGCCAATATCCTTGCTGATAAAATTGGAGCGAAAAATGCATGGGGATTTGATTTACAGGCTGCTTGTTCAGGTTTTATTTATGGTATATCCACAGCCACTCAATTTATTGAATCTGGCAAACACAAAAAGATTTTAGTTGTTGGGGGAGATAAAATGTCTTCCATTGTCAATTACGAAGATCGTACGACATGCATCATTTTTGGTGATGGATGCGGTGCCGTATTGCTAGAGCCAAACTATGAAGGAAATGGAGTAATAGATTCTATACTGAAAAGCGATGGCTCCGGCAAACAATTTCTTCATCAGAAAGCCGGTGGTTCAGCCCGTCCTGCCTCTCACGAAACTATTGACAATAACGAACATTTTGTATATCAGGAAGGTCAGGCCGTATTTAAATTTGCGGTGACCAACATGTCCAATGTCGCTGCTGAAATTATGGAGAGAAACCATTTGACATCTGAGGATGTTGCCTGGTTGGTCCCGCATCAGGCAAATAAGCGCATCATTGACGCGACTGCTTCAAGAATGGGTATTGGGCCTGAAAAAGTAATGATAAATATTGAGCGTTACGGCAATACAACAAATGGAACTATTCCTTTATGCCTATGGGAATGGGAGAGTAAATTGAAGAAAGGAGATAACATCATTTTAGCTGCATTTGGCGGCGGTTTCACCTGGGGATCAGTATACTTAAAATGGGCATATTAATTATAATATCATAAAAAAGCATAACTTAGTTAATTCTAAAAACACATAGTTTTCATAAAATAACACCAAAAAATGGATATTAAACAAATTCAGGAACTTATTAAATTTGTTTCTCGTTCGGGAGTAAATGAAGTTGCTATTGAGCAAGAAAACTTCAAGATCACTATTAAAACAAATCAAGCGCCTACAATAGTTCAGGCTTCTTTACCAGCTCCTGTTGCTACCGTTGCAATACCTGCAGCTGCAGCTCCGCTGCCAAGTTCTGTTACAGAAACAAAAAGTGCTGAAGGTACTGATGCTGAAGTTGCTTCGAAATATATCACCATAAAATCTCCAATGATCGGAACATTTTACCGTTCATCTAGTCCTGATAAGCCATTTTTCTTGAATGTTGGAGATGAGGTTTCTGTGGGTAAAGTAGTTTGTATTATTGAGGCGATGAAACTTTTCAATGAGATTGAAAGTGAAGTTTCCGGCAAAGTTGTTAAGATCCTTGTTGATAATGCATCACCAGTGGAATATGATCAGCCTTTATTTTTAGTAGAACCAATGTAAAAAAGTTAAGTCTTTCTTACACTCAGGAAGACGCTGGTTTGATAGTGCGCTTAGAAAGACTAGCTAAAAGGAAAAATTATGTTTAAGAAAATATTAATTGCCAACAGGGGCGAAATTGCATTACGTATTATTCGTACCTGTAAGGAAATGGGCATTAAAACGGTAGCAGTTTATTCAACGGCCGATAGAGAAAGCTTACATGTACGCTTTGCTGACGAGGCTGTTTGCATCGGCCCCCCACCAAGTAAGGATTCTTACTTAAGTATTCCAAATATTATCTCTGCAGCTGAACTTACAAATGCGGATGCAATACATCCTGGTTACGGCTTCTTATCGGAGAACGCTAAATTCTCTTCAGTTTGCCGCGATTATGGAATTAAATTCATTGGCGCAACACCTGAACAAATCAATTCAATGGGAGATAAAGCCTCTGCCAAAGAAACGATGAAAATTGCAGGGGTACCAACTATACCAGGTTCTGAAGGCTTGCTTGAAAGCTTCAAAGAAGGAATCAAATTAGCAAATGGAATGGGCTATCCTGTAATTTTAAAAGCAACGGCCGGCGGTGGAGGTCGTGGTATGCGCGTTGTTTGGAAAGATGAAGACTTTGAAAATGCCTGGGATAGCTGTAGACAAGAATCTGGAGCTGCTTTTGGAAATGATGGACTTTATCTCGAAAAATATATTGAAGACCCTAGACATATTGAAATCCAAATCATTGGTGATCAGTATGGAAAAGCTTGCCATTTATCAGAGCGTGACTGTTCCATTCAGCGTCGCCATCAAAAATTAGTTGAAGAAGCTCCCTCGCCTTTCATGACTCCAGAGTTGAGAGAAAGAATGGGAGAAGCTGCGATCAAAGGTGCAATTTCGGTTCAATATGAAGGTGCTGGTACCATCGAATTTTTAGTTGACAAACACCGCAATTTCTATTTCATGGAAATGAATACCAGAATCCAGGTTGAACATCCGGTTACGGAAGAAGTTATCAACTATGACCTCATTAAAGAGCAGATTAAGGTTGCTTCAGGTATACCAATATCAGGTAAAAATTACCTACCTAATATGCATGCCATTGAATGTAGAATAAATGCAGAAGATCCATTTAATAACTTTAGACCTTCACCGGGAAAGATTACCAATTTTCATTCTCCGGGTGGTCATGGTGTGCGTGTAGATACCCACGTATACGCAGGTTATACTATACCTTCAAACTACGATTCAATGATTGCAAAGCTAATTTGTGTTGCGCAAACGAGAGAAGAAGCAATCAGTACTATGGAACGTGCTTTGAGTGAATTTGTGATCGAAGGGATTAAAACAACTATACCTTTCCACTTGAAATTGATGAAAGACCCTAACTTCAGAGCAGGGAACTTTACAACCAAATTCATGGAAACTTTTGAATTTTCAGAATAATAAAAATTTTTTATAAGATTTAAAACGTAAATACCATTCTAAATTAAATAGAATGGTATTTTTGTTTCCAAATAAAACGCATGAGTGACAATAAAGCTAAGGACCTTATAGGTGCTATAAAAGAAAAAGGCAGAAAACTTGAGGCAGAAATGTCGTTCTTCGATCACATAGATGCATTGAGAAAGCATTTGCTTCGCGCTTTAGCGGTAGTGCTGGTATTTACCGCGGGAGCTTTTTATTACACAGATTTCATTTTTAATACGGTGATAATGGGGCCAATAAACCCACGTTTCTGGACCTACCGCATGATGTGTAAAATATATGAGCGTTTTCCATCTATTGGAGAGGAATTCTGTATTAAAACAATTGAGGCAAAAATTATCAATACGGAGATGTCGGGTCAATTTACACTCCAGTTGAATGCCTGTGTAATGGCAGGTTTAATTTTAGGGATTCCATATTTGCTTTTCGAGATCTGGCTTTTTATCAGGCCTGCCTTACATGAAACTGAGCGCAAATCTGCTAGTGGTTTTGTTGCCTTTGCTTCTTTGTTATTCTTTACGGGAATTCTTTTTGGGTACTATATCATTTGCCCGCTATCGGTAAACTTTTTAATCAACTTCAAGGTGAGTCCGGATATTGAAAATACCTTCACCATTGATTCCTACTTATCCACTGTCATGACGCTAACCCTTGGTTCGGGAATCATCTTCCAGCTGCCGGTAGTTATTTACATACTATCGAAAGTGGGCATTATGACTCCTGCTTTTATGCGTTCCAGCAGAAGATACGCTGCAGTGATTATTTTAATCGTAGCAGCAGTGGTTACACCTACCGCAGATCCATTTACGATGTTAACAGTAGCTCTTCCACTATTCCTATTGTACGAGATAAGTATCTATATTTCAGCTAATATTGAACGAAAGAGAAAAAAAGCGCTGGCATCATAAGGCAAAAATTAACTAACCAAAGCTTTACAAAACTTTATACTATTTCTGTTTATTTTTGAGATTATGTCAGTTGAACAAAAGATAAGAATCGCTATCGGGTCAGATCATGCTGGCTTCGAGTATAAAGAAATCTTAAAAGCATTTTTAGCGGACAACTATCAGGTGAAAGATTTTGGAACTCATTCATTAGATTCAGTGGATTATCCTGATTTCGCACATCCGGTTGCTTCGGCTGTAGAAACTAATGAGTTCAACTTTGGCATTCTAGTTTGCGGAAGTGCGAACGGTGTAGCTATTACAGCTAACAAACATCAGCATATACGTGCTGCTATTTGCTGGTTGGATGAATTAGCGAGCCTTGCGCGGCAACATAATAATGCAAATATATTGTGTGTGCCTGCAAGATTTGTTTCTGAAGAGCTTGCCAAACAAATGGCTAATACATTTTTAACTACTGATTTTGAAGGTGGCAGACACGGAAATAGAGTCGATAAAATTGCTTGTTAAAAAAAATTACTTATTATTCATGAAAAAACACATTCTATACCTCGGCCTTGTGGCCCTTTTGAGTTGCAATGCTAGTGCTCAAAACAAAAACGCCATTAAGTTCAGCAAAACTATCACTAAAGAAAATGCATACGAGCATCTTTCAGTGCTCGCATCAGACGAGTATGAAGGGAGAGAAACTGGAAAGAAAGGTGCCTGGATGGCTGCTGATTACATTAGAAATCATTTTAAATCTTTCGGATTAAAAGGGCCTGTAAATGGCAATTACTTCCAAAAAATTGATATGGTTAACTATGACCTCGCACAAATACTTACTGTAGATGGGCAGGCTGCGGAGGCAATCAAAGATTTCTACATTCCAGGTCAAACCGTGGCGAAAGACGGTTTTGCGTTTAATACAAATTCAATTCTCTTTGTAGGTTATGGCCTGAATAAGGATGGCTATAACGACTTCGAAGGGCAGAATGTGGCAGGAAAAGTGGTGATGCTATTCAAATCAGGACAACCAATCGGCTCGCCGGCTACCACTCCAGCTACTGTCCGTGCTGACGCATTAGCCTTGAATGGAAAACTAAAATTCTTAACCGAGAATAAGGCAACGGCAGTCATAGTTGTTGACTTGACGATCGACAACATGTCTTCGAACCTTAAAGCCTATTTAGAATCATCTCCATTGGTGATGAAAACTCAGGAAAATATCGATAAGATGAAAGCTATTCAGGGACTGGTCACAATAAATATCGGCTCTGTAGTCGCCGAAAAAATATTCGCGGCAGCTAGCACCAGTATTGAGGGCATAAAAAAGAAAATCGCAGACAGTGGAAAGCCCGCCTCTCAAGAGATCAAAATCAGCGTAAGCGCAAGTGCTCAGAAGGTTGAGCAACCAGTAAGAGCAGAAAATGTGCTGGGCTTCCTAGAAGGTTCTGATCCTAAGTTAAAAAAAGAAGTAGTTGTCGTAACTGGTCACTATGACCATATAGGGTTAACCACCAGTGGTGAGGATAAGGTAAACAACGGCGCTGACGATGACGGATCTGGTACGACTGGCGTTCTTATGCTTGCGGAAGCATTTGCCAAAGCTAAAAAAGCGGGCTATGGTCCAAAGAGGAGTATTCTCTTTATGACTGTAGTTGGTGAAGAAAAAGGCTTACTTGGTTCTGAATGGTATTCTGAACACCCAATATTTCCACTGGAAAATACCATTACAGATTTGAATATAGACATGATTGGTCGCGGAGATAAAGATCATGAAAGTGACAATAACTTCGTTTACATCATTGGTTCTGACATGCTAAGCTCTGATTTGGATAGGATCGGAAAAAAGGCTAACAAAGATTATGTAAATATCAACCTGGATGAGCGATACAATAACAGAACAGATCCCAATCGCTTTTACTATCGTTCAGATCACTATAACTTTGCGAAACATGGCATACCGGTAATCTTTTATTTTAACGGTGTTCATCCTGAATACCACCAGCCAGGGGATGAAATCGCCAAAATCGACTTCCCTATGCTTGCAAAACGTGCCCAGTTGGTTTATTTCACTGCTTGGGAATTGGCTAACGGCCTTAAACGTCCAATCGTTGATAAAAACGATGACGGTACGCCCAAAAAATAGCATACACCATACATCTGTTAAAACCTGCTAGCAAAGCGGGTTTTTTTTAAACTCCATCACAAATTTTTAAAGGCTGCATCCTTATTGAATATAAGCGCAAATTTTTCTAAGTTTGAACATGACTAAGATTGCGGAAGAATTTTTGATAAAGGCAGATGAGAAAGCATTCGATTTAGGACATCGTAAAACGATAAACCACAATATCGGTAAGTATAACACGGCAGTAGAACGTGGGTTATCCAAATTTGAGAACCTAGAAAATTCTAAGAAAAAAGCGCATGTGATCAAGTGGAGGGTAATGGAGAACCTGGATAAGTTTCTTCCAGAATTTGAAGCGAACTTCCAGAAAAGAGGAGGAAAAGTCATTTGGGCCAATGACGCTGAAGAAGCTCAAAAAGAAATCCTTAATATCATCACAAAAGCGGGAGGCAAGACAGTCATTAAATCAAAGTCAATGACTACTGAAGAGATTCACATCAACGACTTTCTTGAAAAGAACAATATCGAGTCTTTAGAAAGTGATCTTGGCGAGTACATAGTTCAACTTCTGGGACAACCACCATACCACATCGTGACGCCCGCAATGCACCTGAGTAAGGAAGAAATTGCTAAGCTATTTCACGAAAAATTTGGTACTCCTCTAGATTTTACCCCACAACAACTTACACAAAAGGCCCGGGAACTTTTACGCGATAAATATTTGAATGCAGACATTGGAATCAGTGGCGGTAATTTTCTAATCGCAGACACGGGAAGCATTGCACTGACAGAAAATGAAGGGAATGCCAGACTCTGTACAACTTTTCCTAAAATTCATATTGCTATAGTTGGGATTGAAAAAGTCATTCCTTCGATGGCAGATCTTGATTTGTTTTGGCCCCTGCTTGCGAGTCATGGTACGGGACAGAACCTTACCGTCTATAATACCATTCTTAGTGGCCCGAGACGTGGGTTAGAAACTGATGGACCGGAAGAAATGTATGTAATTTTGCTTGACAATGGCCGCACTAATCTTCTTGCTCAAAAAGACCAGCGGCAGGGACTCTACTGCATTCGATGTGGGGCTTGTCTGAACGCCTGTCCGGTATATAAAAACATCGGTGGTCATACCTACAACACTACTTACAGTGGCCCAATTGGCTCTATAATTACCCCCCATCTAAAAGGGATGAAAGAGTTCAAGCATTTGAGCTATGCTTCTAGCTTATGCGGAAAGTGCTCAGAAGTATGTCCGGTTAAGATCGATATCCATAAAATGCTTTTGTTGAACAGAAGGGATGCAGCAGCTAATCACGACAATACTAAGATTGAAGAAATTGGCTGGAAAATATGGAAGTTAGGGATGCTCAAGCGCTCAAGAATGGACATGTTAAGTGGCAAGATTAAGAACTTTTTCCTCAAAAGCATGTTTAGGAAGATTTGGGGCAAATACCGTTCTATGCCGGTTATAGCACCAAAATCATTCTCTAAACTTTGGGAAGAACGCAATAAAAATTCTAAGACAGATTAGCCCTTCTTCGATATTAGAAACGCCAAACGCTGCTTGGCACGATAATAGAACTGCAAGTTCTTTAACCTAGCGTATGAGAAATTTGAGTCTACTCTTCCTACTAACTACATTCATTTTAAGTTGCCAACAGGGTCCAAAACATCCACAGGCAGAATTACTGAGTCAACAATCTCCAACAGCAATGAATCCGATGGAAATTGTTCAATACGCAGACTCCATTGAAGCCAGCATTGGCGATCTTGATAAAGCTGTAAGCCTGATTTATTCTTCCGGAGAAAAATCTTTTCATATAGAAAAATACAGTATTAATGGCAAACCTATGGTCATTGTTAAGCAGAGTGGAAATGAGGGTATCAGTTCGTTTACTGAGAAGTATTATTTTAAAAACGATAGCTTAGTGTTAATAAGACAAGTTGCCTCAAGTAGGAAAAGCTCAAATGATGCTGTTAAAAATGAAAGGGTTTTTATAAGGAATAATGTTCCTTTCAAGAAGGATCTCAGATTTGCAGCCAACCAACAAGCACTTGCAAAGCTACCGTTCCAAGAATATCGCAATACGAAATTACCATTTACCAATTATGCAGACTCCCTTATCGTACTAAATGACGCCCTTGAAGGCTCGAATACCTTTGAGATGGTGTTCGACCAATACATAGCGGCAGAAGCTGGAAGCTATGTATTGTTGAAGAGCAAGTTGCCGGGAGGATATACAGCTAATGTTAAAGTGAATGAACGCGACCCTTTTATCGACAGTTTAGAAATGGATCCTTTAGTTTTTAAAGACACTAAGCTCAGTTTCAAATGGGCTCTTAAAAATAACGAAGCAATTTATGTCCCCGTACCGGTCAAAGTTACTTCAGCTAAGGGGTTGAATAGATAAGTGTTTCCATTGTCAAGACTAACGCAACGGTAGCGTTTTCTAAGCCTTTCCCCCTTCTTAAACCTTCGGCCGTCTTTAATCACGAAAGTTGCATTGATTGGTAACTCCTCCAATCTGGACACATCTTCAGCCTGATCATATTTTTTTAACGCTCGGGATAGCTTTAGGTCTGTACAGCTTGCCGCTGATGGATTAGTCAAATAATTTACAATCGCATGCTGAATATCCACTGGAAATATTTGCTTTTCGATGAATGGAATCATCATCTTTTTGAAGTTATTCTTCCATTCTTCGCCATGGGGTTTGACTTTATTCTTGTGATCATTCCAGGTAAGCAAATGTGCAAATTCATGAACAGTTGTTACTAGAAAGGCATACATATTCAGGTTGTTGTTTACCGAGATCTTATGGCCAACACCTCTGAAAGGATGCCTATAATCCCCTAATTTAGTTGCTCTGGATTTGGAAATTTTAAATTCACACTGGAAATAATCTATCCAACGCGCAATAATTGGTGCGGCGCCGACAGGCATATATTTAGCTAAGATATTCTCCTTTTCCACTAACACAAGTTAATGATTTACTTTAAAAGTTGGTAGGCAATTAAGCTGGCAATGTAAGCCATTACAGTCATGTAAACCAACTGAATAACTGGCCACTTCCATGATTTTGTTTCCCTGTACACAACGGCTACGGTACTCATGCATTGCATAGCAAAAGCATAGAATAACATAAGAGAAAATGCAGTCGCGAAGGTGAAAACCGGCAATCCCGTTTCGGGGTTTACAGCTCCTCTCATTTTGTCTCGAATGGTTGCCACTTCTCCATCATTATCTATACTGTAGATTGTAGCCATAGTGCCTACAAAGGCCTCCCTTGCCGCAAATGAGGTGATTAAAGCAATCCCAATTTTCCAATCGTATCCCAAAGGACGAATACCTGGCTCAATAAAGTGTCCCAAAATACCAGCATAGGAGTTTTCAAGTTTCTCAGCTGATTTATCTCGTTCAAGGGTACTTATCTGGACACTATCTTTCTGAAGTTCAATAGCTGCATATTTCCTATCTATCGCTTCAAATCTATTGGACGGCCCAAAGCTTGCTAACACCCATAAAATGATTGAGATTGCTATAATCACCTTACCCGCTTCAAAAACAAATGTTTTAGCTTTCTCATAAACGGTGTAAAGTACATTACTCCAACGTGGCATTCTGTAGACGGGTAACTCCATAATAAAGTAGGATCGCTCTTTAGCCTTTATCAGAAATTTCATTACAAATGCAACAACAACCGCTGCTACAATACTTATGAGGTACATTCCCATCAAGGTAAGTCCCTGCAAATTTATTATACCCCAGATCATCTTCTCTGGCACAACCAGAGAAATCAAAAGCGTATAAACAGGTAAACGCGCAGAACAACTCACCAGCGGCGCAACCATTATGGTAATGATCCTGTCTTTCCAGCTTTCAATATTTCTGGCACTCATGATCGATGGAACAGCACACGCAAGACTACCAATCATCGGTACCACAGACTTTCCACTTAAGCCGAACTTCCTCATTACCTTATCCAGCATGAAGGTTACCCGGGCCATATAACCTGTATCTTCCAAAACGGAAATAAAAGCAAATAAAATAGCGATTTGCGGAATGAAAATAATAATTCCACCTAGACCGGCAACAACTCCGTCCAATAATAAATCGGTCAGCAAGCCTTCTGGGAGAAACCGATGTCCCATTTCGGCAAGCCATACAAAGGCATATTCAATCCTATCCATAGGATACGATGACCAAGAGAAAATGGAGTTGAAAATAATAAATAATAATGCGATAAATATGATAAATCCCCAGAACTTGTTAGTTAGAATAGAATCAAGCCTATCACTAAAGGCAAACTTCTTTTTTGCGCCGGTGTCGGTAACTACGCCAGACAACACCGTACCTAAATATCGATACCTTGCAATAGTTTCCGCTGCCTGTTGCTTTGAAGACTCAAACTCCCAATCCTTTTTTATCTGCTCAAATGCCTCATGCTGTGATTCAGAAAATAGGTGAAGGTATTCATGTTGATGAAGCACCTGTAATGCGAAATAGTTATTAGTTGTATTTAGTTTAGCTTTGGCTAAATCTATTGCCTCAGGTGCCAGCACACGCAAATCAGCTCCTTCAGCCTGAGTAGCAATCGTACCAGCATGGCTCAACGCTGCTTTTAGTTCTTGGATTCCAAGATTTTTTCTTGCTGATATAGATACAATCTGAACGCCAAGCCGCAACGCAAGTTTATCGATGTTTATATCGATACCTTCATTCTTAGCCATGTCCGTCATGTTCAGGGCCAATACTAAAGGTATTCCTAAATCAGCAACCTGAGTATACAGCAGTAAGTTTCGCCTTAAATTAGTGGCATCGACCACCAGGACAATAAGATCAGGATGACTGGGATTACTGGTATCAGCTAGTATCTGAAAAACAATGCTCTCATCCTTACTCTTTGGATATAAGCTATAAGTCCCCGGAAGATCGATTACTTCAGCTTGTCTATTGTCTGCAAGCTTACAGTAGCCAATCTTTTTGTCGACGGTGATGCCAGGAAAGTTTCCTATTTTTTGATTTAAGCCAGTGAGGATGTTAAAAAGGGTCGATTTACCTGTGTTAGGGTTTCCAACAAGTGCAATTTTTATATCCTTAGCCAACTGATTATTGAATTATGATGATTGAAGCTTCGCTTTTACGCAAACAAAGTTGATAACCTGCAACGCGTATCGCTATAGGGTCTCCCAAAGGAGCAAAGCGCTCAACCTCAACAATCTCTCCTGGCAAGCAACCCATTTCCATTAATTTAACAGACATTTCTAAATCTGTAAAAGCTACAATGGTTCCAGATTCTCCAGGATTTAATTGAGAAAGTTTCATCTCTACACGTGTATTAGTTAGCGCGCAATTTACCCTTAATTTATAATAAATCCAAATAGAAATAATGGCAATTGGTTACTACCTATTCGTTGGGTAAGCCTGATAACTCACCTTTGGGCATTTGCAGCCAGAGTTGAAAATACCGCACCCACTCATAAAGCAAACAGATAATAGGACTAAAATTACACTAAGCTTTCTTTTCATGATAATCAGATTTATGTAGTAATACGTAGCTGCAGACAGCCATCATCACTCCAAGCATGTCACAGACGAAATCCCAGGTTTCTGCCGAGCGATACGGAAAGAACTTCCATTGAATCAATTCGATTCCAACACCAATAAAACTGGTAATAAATACAATTTTGAAAATACTAGAAAAACGAAAATCGTATTTTCCTTTCTCTAAAATCCTTCCAAAAAACAATAGTACAGTTAACACAAAAAAGAAGCCTAAATGAACAAGCTTATCAAACCCTTCAAAAAAAAAGCCTGATCCGGAGGAAGCAGGTATTTTCACACAACAAAGCACCAAAATAACACCCGTCCAGGCAATAGCCCAGCCTTGATACCTCAGCTTTCTCATAAATTTCATTAATTAAGCGCCAACAAGTGCTTTATAAGCATCAGCATCTAAGAGATTATCAATCGAAGAAAGGTCTGTAATTGACACTTTAACCATCCATCCGTCTCCATAGGGATCAGAATTCACAAGCTCAGGTGCATTGTTCAATGCATCATTAACAGACAGAACTGTCGCTGTTACTGGCATAAAAAGATCAGAAACAGTTTTTACCGCTTCAACCGTACCGAACACATTATCTTTAGAAACCTCTTCTCCAACAGTGTTAACATCGATGTAAACAATATCTCCTAACTCACGCTGTGCAAAATCTGTAATACCAATAACGGCTTCATTACCCTCAACTTTTAACCATTCGTGGTCTTTAGTATATTTTAATTCTGATGGAAAATTCATTTTCTAGCTTTTATTTAGTCAAAGGTAATTAATCTGAAGCTTTCTACCAATCCTAATTAAGTGTAATCCTTAAACTGAATCCAAAATTACTGAATGAAGTGTTGAATGTTTGCGAGGTATATGGTTTCGTAATGTTCGAGTCGTAAAATAACCTGATATTAAAGCGTTGATTTAATATATAATCTACACTTGGTCTCAAGGTGATGTTTTTGGCACCTGATGAGATCTCTGCTTCCGTAATATCAGCCCGGTAAATAACCGTCTTATTATCTCTTACTGCTACATCGAGCTTAAAGTCCATATTATTGTCCATCTTAAGCTGACTGAACCAGTCAAAGGGAAACCGAAATTTGGTAGTACGGTAACCGACTCCAAAGACTATATTATTTTCAGACAATTGTGCCAGCTGACTGTTTGCAAGACTTAATCCAAGTAATCTGGATCTGCCCAGTTCAAAATTAGCAGTCAAATTATTTTTTAAACGGGTATCTATCCCAATCAAAGGAGAAAACTGTTCTGCAATAGTAACCTGACTGTACTGATAGCTTGGCAGGAAGTTATTGCTGGGATCCCTAACACTAGATGCCTCATTAGTCTCTTGGTACCTGATCAACGAATTGAAGCCGTTGACGCTGTACACCGACCGATACGAATGTTTGATATCTATCGAACTAAATCGTTCTGACAGGAATGGAAACCTTGTTAAACCCCTGTAATTTACCCTCCAGTTTGGTAATGGGATTTTCGGAAACGTGCTCAGGCTTGAAGATCCTGCATCTTTGCCAGTATAAGCAGCCAGAAATGCTGACACCAGCACATCTTGTGCATTCCTATCATACCCGTCTGCAAAGCCCGCAACAATCCCATTTGAATTGGGATTAGTAGCGCCCAGTCGCCTGGAAATAATCTGCCTGTTTTCCATAAACTGACTGTAGACTTTGGACAATGTCGTTCCGTTATTATCAGAAAATGCAGTTCCTAGGCTGATAAATGACACACTATAATCTCCTGTCGTATATGGGCTTAGATTCTGAAAATCACGAGAAAAACTATCATACCTGAAGTTCGTAGAATAGTTCAATGTCCTATTTTTATTTGCAGTCAGGGTAATACTTAAATCTCTTATGGGCTCAACCAAACTCGTTAAGCTTAGATCCTCGCGCAACGTATTAATATACAATTGGGATTGTAGGGTATCGTTCGTGATCCAACCGCTATTTAGCGCCAAACTCCTGATGTCACGCTGACTTCCTAACACAAATCCCAATCCGGGAGCACCTGTTATGTCATCTAAACCAAGGTAACTTGTTTTGAGCAAATACCCTGGCAAAAAGATCCCCCTAGTTTCTGTATAGGCACCGGCAACATTCTTTACACCCGTTAACAGGCCAACTAAAAATCCAGTCCCTGTCTGCTTTTCAACTGCATTACCCGTTGATTTTCGCACAAACCCGAACTTGTTATACAATCCTGTAAGGTTTAGGCTAGGGTTAACCTGGATAACTCTTGAATTCTGAATCGTGTTTCCAAGGTTGATCAGCGGATCTCTCATGGTAGACAGCGGTTCAGTTTGCCAATTAAAACTCGTTCCATAACGCGTGGTAACATTCACCCAATCAAAGCCTGGGATTTTGTTTAACGGTAGGCTATAAGTTAGATTAATGTTATGAGTATAGTCCGTGTTCCTACCCAGGCGCCTCAGGTTCTGCCAAAGCGTATCTCTTTTCATCCCCTCAATTCTGCCCTCCGGCTCGTCAATAATAGAATAGTTAGTAGCATCTAAATCTAAGGTCATCGAGCGGCTTAAATTCCATGAAATTCCATATACTCTGGTAACCAAAAAGTTTTTGTTATAGGTCGTATTTATAGGGATATAATTGTTTGGGTCATTATTACGCAGGCTGTTTTCAGAATAATAACGGTCCAAATCTATCCTGAAATTGATAGCACTTGGGAGTAAACTGAAGTTAAACTCCTTTAACAACGCGAACTTGTTCGATTTAAGGAGCTTATTAAAGGGCTGATAGTTCTTACTTTGCCCTGCATAATTATATGCCAATGAAGCCCTGTAAGTTTGTTGGATATTATTTTGATTAATGAAATCTCTATGAGCAAACTTAGTGTAAGCATAACTGGCATTCAGGTTCTCTACATCCCAAACTCTTGCTGGCTTTTCAGTATTTGTTCTTTCTTTTCTAACGTTGGTAAAACTGATACTGTTTCTGGTAGTGTAGTCTTGTGCATAGTTTAAAATCTCTTTCCTTTCTGCTTTCGTTGATGCATCAAGTGCATTCCTCAATTCAATATCCGGGGTGCGTGGGTCATATTGTGGCGTGCTGATCTGGTTGGAATAACTTACAAACATAGGTACCCTAATACCAGATTTTTTAGGCAGAAATTTACCCAATTCCATACTCGAAGAAGCATCAAAAAATACGTTCTCAGCACGGTTTCTTTCACTTACTCGCTTTTCTAAGGAGCCAAAGCCTATCGTAGATTTACTGGCAGATACATTCACATCAGCAAAATCTGCTAACTGCGCATTCATCCTTGCAGTTGCTGCCCAGCCTCCACGCTCGTCGAACTCGGTCAGTCTAAGTTCGTTAAACCATACCTGAGCATTTTTATCTGCACCATCGTCCCGACCAGGACTTGCAGCATTCCTCAACGGATTTTTTATACCGAGCATATATACGCGTACCTTACTCATATCCGGCTGACCCTTTATGGTAATAAAGCTACCATTCTCAATGTAGTTAAAAGGAAGATTTACAGGCCAGGGCTGTCCATTCAGCATTGCTTTGTTACGGGCAAGTTTGGCGTTTTGAAACAACTCCAGTTTAATGTCCATCTTATTCTGATCAGGCCAGATTGCATAGGGGTCACTTGTACCAGGGTAGGTAACCTTCAAAGGTAAAGTATACTCGTAGTAGTTATCCTGGTTGTCGGTTCCAATTCTAAGGAATGCACTGACATCATTATCATTAATGGACAAATTACCCAATGCCTCCAGGTGAATGTACATTTCTAGGCGTTTGTAAGATCTGAAATCGTTTACAGCCGTCTTAAAAGCGGCTCTGCCATAACCATCCCTTAAGGATCGAATGTTGACAGATAGTGACTGTTCGTTCTGTCTGGTATCTCCACGATAATTGCTAAAATCTTGCTCCCTCTCAATTCCCGGCGGCACTACATAAGGGATAGGTATACGTTTACCGTTTTCTTCAATATTTACGGTAGCTATTTCGATGCTAGAATTATCACCTCCAACGGGCAGCAAAGATTGATCAACAATTACCTGGGCCGGATCATTATTTACATTATACTGTCTCCATTCACCTCTAACCAACTGTATCTTCCCAAACCTAAGAATAGAAGTATCAGTAAAATTTGTCATGAACATTCTAATAAAACGAATGGATTTGAAATCCTGAATGTTACCTACCTTCTGCTGGTATTGTGCCAAAGGTATTCTTAACTGATACCAGGTGACTGGTTGTGTACTACCATCGGCAAGCTTTACCTGGGATGTGATTTTATCACTCACAAAATTCTGACCAACAATCAGATCTTCAGGTCTCATTGAAACCTTGTATTGATAGTATTCATCACTTTGAGTCATGTTATTATCTCTATTAATATCTTCACCGTCAGGCAAAGAAGTAGATGCAGAATTCTCTACTCCGAAGTCTTCCTGCGATTGCTGGGGCGTTTTTGAATTGCCTTCCAGACCATTATATCGCTGATATCTTTTTAAAATGCCCGCGTTCGCCTGATCCAATGCGTTGCTGCGATAGTACGAATAATCATCAGATGATGGGTCATTGTCTAGCACTGCCGCAGCATCAGGATTGAGCTGAGCCTTAATCTGATTAATTAAGGCTGCAAATTTGGTTTTTTCATCTGCATCTGATAGACCATCCAAACCAACATCCTGTACTCTTCGTGCTGTCGGGTCATTGTCGAATGCTTGAACCACTGGTTGCAACTTCGGCACACGGCCCCATATTGTTTCGTCAAATTTATTAGGATCTCCATTCGCCGGCAACCCGTTTTCCAGAGATTTTCTACCGTCTCTTAAAATATCCTCAGAGATATTCCCTAAATTGAAATACAAATCACCACCTGCAGAGTTGGGCTTGTAGATGTACGGGTCCATCACCCAAAGCTCTATAAATTCAATATTATTTGCTTCAAAGTCATTGGTTTCCATTCTTCTAAACAAACCACCCCATCTTGATCTCGGGTTAGTAAGCGTACCATTTGCGTTGAATCCCGTTGGTGTAAAGTTATATGGACCTCTTAATGTTGGATAAAAAGCAAGGTCTAAAGTTGGCAAAGTAACTGCCTGCCCAGTACTTATTTCTTTGAATGGAAAAACTTCCTGCTCAATGATCTCTCTGACATAGTGGTTGGATAGCTCTGTTCTATTTCCTCTTAAACTCGCAGGAAGATTACTTGCAGACCTGTTGTAAAACGTTGGGTCAATATTATAAAACGCAATTTGCGCCCTGTTGTATCCATAGGCTAAATCATTGACCAGTTGAGATTCAGGGAACATCTGAGGAGTTCCTGAAATCTGCCAGGCAATTGCACTTTTTAAGTCAATGATGGAACGAGAGGCCTCGAAATCGTCAAGATAACTGACGCCTCCTTTTGAACCGCCAATATCAAGCGCTTTAGGATGCCCTGGCACTAATTGAGCAAACTCACCAGAAAAAGTGATTGTTGACGGAACCTTAGTCGACAAGAACGGTAACTTATCCACTAGCTTGGTTAAGAACCTTGATGGAGAACTGTAATTCAAGTCCATTCCCCAAATCGTATTGGAGATCGGCTCTTCACCCAAGTTAACCTTCGGTGTCAATGGCTTTTCAGAAAGACTCATAAAGGTACCGCCAAGATTTAGTTTGTTGTTTATCTTGTAATCCAAACGTGTCCCAAAAAGTGACCGTTGTTGTAATCCAAAAAGCTCGCTGTTTTCTGTAGAAATCCTGATTGGCTGACCAGAGATTAACAGTCCAGTATTTAAAATTCTGACTCTCCCACCCTGGTAATCCACGGTATAATCGACGCCCTCTTGTAGAGGTATTGTTCCTGAAAATACTTTTACAGAACCTTCAGGCACATTGATAGAGTTCAAACTAAACTCAGAAGATATATCTGACTGGTAATTTCCTTTGATTACATATCTGTTCTGCCTGGTGAATAATTGTTGGGCTATCACCTTAGTCGAATCGTAAAGCGCGGGGTAAGTATATCTGTCTATAAATGGTTGTTCCGTTGTCAAAAACTGGGCTGCCAAATCCGATCCAAAGGGTTCTAACAGTGGAAATATGATCCTGCCATTTGCCGGGTCAATAGTGATATATCCATTTTTTGTATTCGTTAAAACCACCGCTGTAGAACCTGTGGTGTTTGTTTGTCCCCCTACATTTCCAAAAGGCGCTCTCCCATTGGTACTATTATTCACACTAAAAGGATCGTTGTCAGTTTCAAAGTCGAAGATCCCATCAGGTTTAAGTTCATTTTGCTGATTTAAGCGGTCTAAACCTACAACTTGTAACCAGAGTTTATTTTGCAACGGCTTGTTAAACTGATCTAGCTTTGCTCCCTCAGTGATGACCGGCCTTTCAATTCCCGACGCTTCATCTATTCTAAAGATATCGAGTTTGAAGTTCTGCGGACTAATCTGGAAACCTCCGATGGTGTAAATATTTTTCATCATCAAGTCCCAGGTCGGCAAATTCGTCTTTGTAGTCTCGTTCTTTAAAAGCTTCGTATAAAGTACTCTGGGCGATGCCTGCTCGAATGGGATGTCTGTAGAAAACTCTCCAACTTGATATTCTACGCCGTTAAAAGTGTAGCGATAGGCGACTGTCAATACCTCATCGGTATTTAACGCATTATTTAACGAGATGTACCCCAATTTAGGATGGAAAGTAAACTCTCTATCTGAGAGCTTCCTTGCATAAGTAAGCTTAGCGAAGTTGTCCGTTCCTCCGTTTCCCTGAAAAAATGAGATGACATCATTAGAGTTCGTCTGTCTTGCCCCAGCAGGTATTCTCTCCAACAGGTTATTTGATGCCCGAGGAAATAATGGGTTACTAAATCCGGACGGTAAGGCAGAATAACCAGCCCCACTAATCTGTGCGGTGTTAAAGGGTGTATTTTCTCCTAAATCGATGAAACCTAACACATCTCTTGAATCTTGGGTATTGCCCGCTTTATTAGTTATCCAGACCTCAATTTTGGTAATGATAATGCCAGAAGTGATTATAGGAGGGTTAGATAATGCTTTATTGTAATTATTCCTGAAATATTGAGCTAGGAAATAGTGCTTATTAGCCTCATAATTGTCCCCGCCTATTCTAAATTCATTTTGCTGCGCTCCATTATTTATTTGAATCTCGCGCGATTGGGATTTCTGCTGCGTAAATACTGTATTCACATTTAATTTTCCGAACTGTAGCTGAGTCTTAATCCCAAATAGCGCCTGTGTTCCAGTGATCAGCGTTGTATTCAATGGAAGACTAACGTTACCAGCTTCTATCTTTTTGATAATATCATCTTCTCCACCAGTATAATCAAGCTTTATCTGATTCTCAAAATCAAACTGAGCCTCTGTATTATAGTTCATATTGATCTTCAGCTTGGTACCAATATTACCAATAACGTCCATTTGGATCCGCTGATTGAAATCAAAGTTTCCCTGAACGCGCTGACGCTCGTTAAATAAAGGATTCTCGTTTTTGTTAATACGGCCTAGAAATGTGAGCTCTGCTTCCCCCCGAGGTTGAATATCAATCGTTGTTCCACCAAAGATACGCTCGAAAGCCCTGCTGTTAACCTTCAAACTTGGAATGATTCCTGTTCTTCTCACTTCTTCAACCTCCTGGTTAGATAAGGTTCTCCAGTTCTCTCTTTTTATTTCACTACCTACCAACCTTTGATATTCGTCGATAGTCAAATACTGAGGAAATGAGATTTGTCGTCCGCCAACCAGCTGACGAATCACATATCTTTTATTCACTGCATCATACTCAACCTCACGTGTCACATTTGCGGGTAGGGGACTAAAAGAATTTGTTAATGGCTTAATTCCTAAACGCTGTTTCTCTTTTAAACTGAAAGTATTTTTAGACGTATCGGTAGTTTTTCCGGGAGTGGCGATTTGTGAAAGAACATTTTGCGTGCCAAAGCAAACGACTAAGAGAAGAATAAGCGTTAGAAGTTTCTTCAAAGTTTCAAAGATTATAGATTCTTGAGCGCCAACTTTATCATTTGCTCCACAGATTGCTCTATACCCCCTGTTTTGACAGCATTATCAAGCGCTTTTTCAGAAGCAGGCTTTGCAAAGCCAAGCATCATTAGGGCTGACAATGCTTCTTCTTTGACAGTATTATTTAATGGCGCTGAAATTAGTGACCCAGATCCTTCTTTCTTTAACTTATCCTGTAATTCCAATACAAGCCTTTGGGCAGATTTAGCCCCGATGCCTTTTATGCGTTGTATCAGCGTAAGGTCTGCGTTTACTATCGCTGTTTGTATTTCATTTGGAGTAATAGATGACAACATCATTCTACCCGTATTTGGACCAATGCCAGAAACCGAAATCAGGTGCAGGAAAAGCCTCCGTTCTCCTTCGTCAGCAAACCCATACAACGTATGTCCATCTTCTTTAACGTGCAGCCAAGTGTAAATTTTACACCTTTCTACGTCCCCCAGTAAACTGTAAGTGTTTAAGGATATATTGAGGTGGTAACCCACTCCACCAGCTTCTACAACAATGTAAGCGGGGCACTTAAAAGTTAACTTACCATCAATGTATTCGTACATATCCTTATTTTTTTACTGTTCTTTTTAAAACGCCTCTACGCTTTACATTAGCTTCCTGTTCTTTACCTTGTACATCCAGCACCGCTATGGTTACCATATTCACAATCTCTCTAACAGAACTCCCCAACTGCACGATGTGAACTGGCTTTTTTAGTCCAAGTAAGATTGGTCCAACCGCCTCTGCTTCACCCAGCTCTTGCAAAAGTTTATAGGCAATATTACCTGATTCCAAGTTAGGAAAAATTAAGGTGTTAGCAGGAGCACCAACCAATTTACTGAAAGGGAAATTCTCCTTAAGCAACTCTGCGTTGATCGCGAAATTGCCCTGCATCTCCCCATCTACAACCATTTCAGGATACTGATCATGCAGTATCTTCACTGCCCTTCTAGTCTTCTCTGGGACATCACCTTCATTGGAGCCAAAAATAGAGTAAGAAAGCAAAGCTATGCGTGGGTTTATGTTAAATTTGCTGACTGCGCGAGCTATCAATAAAGTAAGGTCAACCAGCTCTTCTGCTGTTGGATCTACGTTTACAGTTGTGTCACCAAAGAAAACAGGCCCCTTCTTTGTCATCATCATGTACATACCTGCAACACGATTTACACCTTGTTCGGTTCCTATCACATGCAATGCAGGTTTGATTGTAGTGGCGTAATTTTTAGTCAAACCGGAGATCATGGCATCCGCTTCACCAAATTCTACCATCGATGCCCCAAAATAATTTCGGTCACGAAGCAACTTTGTGGCTTCGAGCGAACTAATACCTCGTCTCTGTCTTTTTTTGAATAATGATGCAGCATACTTCTTGGTACGCTCGCGTTCTTCGAAAGGATCAATAATCTCAACGCCGTCTAGCTCCAATGCGTTATCCTCAATAATGCGTTCAATCACCGCCCTGTTTCCTAGTAAAATAGGAATAGCCACATTCTCATCCTTAACAATTTGAGCAGCCTTTAAAATTTTATAATTGTCGGCCTCAGCAAAAACAACACGCTTAGGATCAGATTTAGCCTTATTGGTAATCGCACGCATGATGGCGTCATCTCCACCCAGCCTGCGTTTCAATTCTTCTGCATACGCATCCCAATCGGTGATAATCTTACGTGCCACCCCAGAATCGATAGCCGCCTTAGCGACAGCAGAGGAGACATTGGTCATTAGCCTAATATCCATTGGCTTTGGAATAATATATTCCTTACCAAATTTGATGTTCTTCTCATTATAAGCCATGTTAACCGCCTCGGGGACAGATTTTTTAGCAAGCTCCGCAATAGCTTTTACAGCAGCTACTTTCATATCTTCGTTGATAGCTGTAGCCCTGACATCTAGTGCCCCCCTAAAAATATACGGAAATCCCAGAACGTTATTCACTTGATTCGGATAGTCAGAACGACCAGTAGCCATAATAAGATCCTTACGGGCGCTGATTGCCAATTCGTAAGCAATCTCTGGGTTAGGATTTGCCATCGCGAAAACGATTGGGTTCTTAGCCATCGACTTCAACATATCCTGAGTAACACAGTCTGCGGATGACAACCCGATGAAAACATCAGAATCTTTCATCGCTTCTTCCAAGGTATACAGCTTTCTTGAAGTAGCAAACTCCGCCTTTATATCATCCAGATTCGGACGCGTATCTCTGATCACACCAGATCTATCACACATCACAACATTCTCCTTCTTTACTCCTAAGGAAACGTATAATCTAGTGCAAGATATTGCTGCTGCGCCAGCACCATTCACTACAATCTTGATCTTGTCCATCTTCTTTTTCTGAAGCTCACATGCATTTAATAATGCAGCTGCAGAGATGATGGCAGTACCATGCTGATCATCATGCATCACAGGAATATTCATTTCCTCTTTTAAACGACGCTCAATTTCGAAGCATTCTGGTGCTTTAATATCTTCCAGATTTACCCCGCCAAATGTCGGTTCCAAGGCCTTAACTATCTTGACAAAATCTTCTACATTCTTCGTATCCAACTCCAGATCAAACACATCAATATCGGCGAATATCTTAAACAAAAGCCCTTTGCCTTCCATCACAGGCTTACCCGCTTCCGGACCAATATCTCCCAAACCCAACACTGCACTACCGTTACTAATAACGGCTACCAGATTGCCTTTAGCAGTATATTTGTAAACATCTTCTTTGTTTTCAGCTATCCTTAAACAAGGCTCTGCTACACCTGGTGAATAGGCTAACGCAAGATCTCTCTGCGAGTTTGTAGGCTTTGTCGGTATAACCTGAATTTTACCTGGGCGTCCTTGCGAGTGGTAGTCTAAAGCATCTTGCTTTCTATTGATTTTACTCATAAAATGGTCAATTGTAAAAGGTCAAAGTTACAATTCTTTTGTTTAGCCATAGAATAAAAAAAGGGCGCTAGATTACACAATTATAATCAGTTAAACAGAAAATTGAATGAAATGAAAAGCGCGTTATTAGCCTCTGGATGGCTTTGATGATGCTTTTTCGTCACCGGCATCATAGATCTTAAGTTTCTGCCCAGGCACAATGCTAGCGCCTTTTAAATTATTCCACACCTTAAGATCCTGAACCTCTATATGATACTTGTTGGCAATCACACTTAGGTTTTGTCCTGACGAAACTTTATGATAGAAAAAAGGACTTTTAGCTTTCGTTTTCGCCTTTGGAGAATGGTACCCGTCATTAGACGCGAGCACAACTTTCATCGCTGACTGCTGATCATCTTTATTGAGCACATCATATAATGCAGCAAAATCTGAAAGGCTGACTTTTGGAAGAATTATCCTTTTGGGGATAGCGACAGAACCATTAACGATCTTCTTTTTGTAAGAAGGATTCAATCCAAATAGTTCCTCCTGCTCTAAGTTCATCGCGTTGGCAATGGTTGCCAGCGATATTACTCGATTTACTTGGATGGTATCCGTGTTTTTAAAAAATGCGGATTTCAGGGAACTGATCTGATGTTTATCCGGGCAACTCATCACATAGACCGCAGCAATAAAAGCCGGAACATAGTTTCTAGTTTCTGTTGGCAAAAAACGTCTGATTTCCCAAAAATCTCTGGAATCAGCTTTTTGTATAGCTCTTTTGACACTGCCCATTCCGCAATTGTAGGCGGCAATAGCCAATACCCAATCGCCAAGTTCTTCATATGCATCTCTAAAGTAAGCAGCCGCAGCATAACTAGCCTGTATAGGATCTTTACGTTCATCAACATAATTATCAATGTGCAGACCATATCCCTTCGCGGTACCAAACATGAATTGCCACAATCCAGTAGCACCAACACGAGAAACTGCATGAGGATTCATAGACGATTCAATAATAGGAAGGTACTTTATTTCGTCTGGAATATTATAACTCTGTAGCGCCTTCTCGAAAATCGGAAAATAGTATTCCGATAAACCAAGCATCTTGCCCATCATGTCTTTTCTAACGCTGTAAACATCAATGTACTTTTGTACAAACTCATTGTAGGCTAGTGGGACCGTCTTTTGAATAGAGTCCAGTCTGGTTTTATAGCTAAAATTATAATTAACAAACCGCGGGACTTCAGACACTACAGGAATGGCAGCTGTGTCAATGGTAACCTCAGGGAATTGTTGTGCTACTACAGGCAGGGTGCCGAAAGCTAAAATGCAATACGATAAAAATTGTACTTTTATTTTCATAGGCACTTTCAATTCTTTTTAAGTTTCTTTTAAAAAAGCACGCGACAGTGAAAGGAGTTCTTCCTCACCGAAGTGCTTGGCCATCAATTGCATACTTAACGGCAAACCATCAATATTATTGCCTAACGGGATGGCTATGGCGGGGATACCCGTCAAAGAGGCCAATACAGTAAATATATCTGCAAGATACATCACCAGTGGATCAGACATATTATCTCCAATATTAAAAGCCGGAGTCGGTGAAACTGGCGTAAGTACCACATCATATCTTGAAAGCATGGCTTCCATTTTCTCTCTGATTAGACGTCTAACCTGCTGTGCTTTTGCGTAATAAGCATCATAGTAACCAGCACTCAAAACGAAGGTCCCCAAAAGAATCCTTTTCTTAACCTCCTCACCAAAGCCTTCAGCGCGAGACTTCTTGTAAAGTTCAGTTAGATTTGTGGCTTCGATATTACGATGACCATAATGCACACCGTCATACCGTGACAAGTTTGAGGAGGCTTCGGCAGTGGTAAGCACATAATAAGCAGGAACCAGGTAGTCCAACAAATCGAAGGATACGAAATCCACTGTATGACCATCATCTTTAAATGATTCAATGGCTTCCAGAATCGATAATCTAGTTTCAGGATCCAGTGCATCGCTCTCCAATGTTTCTTTCAATACAGCGATCTTCCTCTTAGATCCACCGTTTAAAAGAGAAGAATAGGTAGGAACAGACTGTCTCGAAACAGTACTATCGTATTCATCTGCACCTGCTAAAACTTCCAGTAACAGCGCAGCATCACTAATGGAAGAAGTAATGGTGCCAACCTGGTCAAAGGACGAGGCATAAGCAATTACTCCATATCTTGAAATCCTACCGTATGTAGGCTTTAAGCCTATACAGCCACAGAAAGCAGCAGGCTGCCTAACCGAACCACCAGTATCGGTACCCAATGCGGAAAGACACATATCCGCCTGAACAGCTACCGCAGAGCCCCCAGATGAACCTCCAGAAACCTTCGCGTGATCTGCCGCATTCTTTACAGCACCATAGTATGACGTTTCATTTGATCCGCCCATTGCGAATTCGTCACAATTAAGTCGCCCAATGATAACGGCATCTTCTTGTAAAAGCCTTTCAGTAACTGTTGCAGAATATGGTGATATAAAACCCTCAAGCATTTTAGACGATGCGGTGACCTCATGATCTTTATAACAGATGTTATCTTTCAACCCGATAACCATACCAGCCAGTCTGCCAGCGGTACCATTATCGATTTTTTCCTGTATCTCTATTGCCTGCCTGGTAGCAGAAAGAAAAAACACCTCATTGAAAGCATTGAGGTGTTGATGTTCTTCTATTTGCTTAAAATAATAATCTAATAACTCAGGCAGTGTTAGAAGTTTCTGCCTAATAAGTGCTTGTATCTCTTTAAGAGAGTTATACTTCTTCGAATTCAAGAATACAATGGTTTAAAAAATGGTTAATGAAAAACCTATAACGGTTTGTTGGCATCGGTACGTTTACGTTCTGCCGGATCATTTTCATCAATACCATCTTTACCATCCTTAAATTCTTTAATTCCTTTTCCTAGTCCTTTCATCAGTTCAGGGATTTTTCTACCTCCAAAAAGCAAAAGTACAATTACAAGAATAACGGCGATTTCCATGCCCCCTAGAGCGGCTAATATTGTTGTGTTTAACATGATAGTTTAGTTAAAGGTTAGTTTTATCAGTTTCAATTCTACTGTTTTCTATAGGAGCAGTCTGAGCAACTGCCGCGCTTTTTTCAAAATTGATGCCTCCCTTATCAGAAGTTACAGTCTCACTTAACGCGTTTTCTGTTGGATGGTATCGCTCTGCCGTGTTGTTCTCATTCATTACAGTATCTATTTCATCAACAATACCAGATGAATTAATATTACGATGGATTTCCCTCTTCACGCCCTCAGAAGCATCCTTAAAATCACGGATTCCTTTCCCCAGCCCCCTCGCAAGTTCAGGTAATTTCTTACCACCAAACAACAAAAGTACCACTACTAAGATGACCATGATCTCACCTCCGCCCATGTTCAGGAATTCAACTAATGTTCCACTATACATCGCTTTTTCTATTTAATAATCTATTACAAATATAACTATTTAATGCTAACTTTTATTTTGCAATCCAGCCTTCAGGATTCTGGGCATTCATCCCTCGCCTGACTTGAAACTGCAACTGAGGTGTACCCTCATTATCCGCAACCGTGCCAATAGTTTGCTTAGTACTCACCTCATCACCCTGCGAAACACTCACGGATTTCAAGTTTTGATATACCGTGAAGTACTCACCGTGTTTAATCAATACGAAATATTTACCGAACTGGTTTCGTATCGTAGTAACTTTGCCATTAAAAACAGCACGAACTGCAGCTCCTTCAGCTGTTTCAATATTCACCCCGTCATTCATGTAAGAAGCCTGACCTTCCATGTGGCTACCAAAACGTTCTGTAATAGAACCTGCAGCAACAGGCCAAGGCAACGACCCACGGTTGCTTTCAAATGCATTGGATAATTTTGCAGCTTCTGGAGTGGCATTCAAATAACCACCACTAGTACGCGTCTTTACAGTTGGAGCCGGTTTATTGTCTGCCTTCGCATTCGCCGCAGCCAACCGCTCTTCCTCTTCAGCTTTCTTCCGCTCAATCTCGATCTCCCTGGCAATAGCCGTACGAATACTCCTGTCCAACTGCACCTGTAGCTTCCTTCTGGCGGCAATGTCGTTCTTATACTGTTTTTCTTCCCTGCTAAATTTATTCAACACCTTCGCCTGCTGAGTTTTACTTTTACCAAGCTTATTACGCTCATTTTCCTGCTCTTGAAGTAAACTGCTTTTTTCTTTTAAATTCTTATCCAGGAGGACAATCTTATAGCTTAGGTCTCTTTCCTTTCCGGTAATATAGTCTGATTGCTTTCTGCGATAATTGCTAAATTGTTGCAAATAAGTGATGCGCTTATAAGCCTGATTAAAATCACGCGCAGCGAAAATGAACATCATCTTATCATAAGCGTTCCTATTACGCTGAGCAAACCTGATCATACTTGCATACTCTTTTCGCAACTGCTCTAGTTGATCTTTCAAAGTATGCACTGTATTTGTGTTTTCGTGAATCTGGTTGTCGAGATTTTTCATTTCAGAATTGATGACCTCGATTTTGCTCTGCATCAGCCTGATCTTCGCATTCAGCGAGTTGATCTGGCTTAAGGTAAGTCTCTTACTTTTTGCAGCAATATTGGCATTCTTTTGCAAAAGGTCTATCTCCCGCTGCAAAGCTTCTTTTTTTCTTTTCAGCTCGGAACTGCTTTGTGCAATAGCACCAGTTGCAAAAAAGATCAGGAGAAGAATTAATAGTAGTTTAAATAGTTTCATCAATTGTAAAAGTATAAAATCAGTTTACAAGTTCATAGTTCTTAGGTACACTGAAAGGGAAATCCAATGGAATATTCCTGTCAACTTTCGTGTAGTCCATTTGCAAATTAACTCTTTTTGTTCCCGCCATTGAATTAATAGTTAAACTAGTTGGAAACAAACCATCATTTACCTGTTGATAACTACCGTAAGCAACTTTTAATGCTTGCCCGCTTTTCAAATCATTAAGGTTATTCTCACTAACTTTCATAATCTCATTAAACAACACTTTAAAGGAAAGTGTCCCTTCTTCACCATTGATTGCCCAAGCACCATTCTGCTGGCTTATCTCAGATAATTCTGTGGTGAAATCGGGAATTGTGTTCCCTGCAAAAATCGCCTGCAGCATTTTAAAATTTACATTCTTACTGGTATATCTGTGTGCATAATTAAAAGGCTTTTTCAAATAAGTACTTTGCAGGTTGTTTCTAACCTTTATGCTGTCCGGAGTAATAACAGCCCTGGCAACTTCAATACCAATTATAGCCGTAATACTCACCCAAATCTGCTTATCACGCTCCATCCTAATATTCATGGTTACGCCATTCTTGTTTCCGGCGAAATCCAGGTTGGCTTTTGCTTTTATTGCCAATGTATTGAATGAAATATCTTTTGCTTTTAGAAGCTTTAGGTTTAGAGCTTTGTCATTATTTACCGGTGTAACTACTGGCGCTATAACTACTGGTGCAACCACTGCCTTTTTTGCTTTACAAGCACCTAATCCTATAATAGCCATCAATACTATCCACTTAATCTTTCCCGTCATATTCATAAATTCTTTCTATTTCAATCCCTCGTATAGCTCTTTATAAACGGCATTATCTACATCTAATTGCAACGCCGCTTTGATTTGCGTCAAGGCCTCAGCTTTTTGCCCATTTCCTTTATAGGCCATTGCCAGGTAATAATATAAAATACCCTGATTTGGGTAAAGTGCCAATGCCTCATCTGCAGTTTTAATTGCCTCTTTAAATGCATTCAGTTTAATCTGAATGTTCAATATCTGCTCCCAAGCTTTATAAAGTTGCGCAGTAATCTTTAAAACCCCCTGAAACTCTTTTAGCGAACCTTGTAAATCTCCTTGCTGATATAAGACTTCTGCATAAACAGCTTTAATAGCCGCATCGTCTGGATGTGCTTTTACTGCAATATCCGCCAAGCCCTTAGCATCATTCATACGCTGCACATTTTTAGTGCCCGTAAATAGCATCATGATTATTTTAATCTTCTGTTCTGGAGACATCGCGGGGTTTGCAAACGCATTTTGTAATGCCGCATTAGCCTCCACACTATTCTTTTGTGCTTTGTAAGCATCCGCAATTGCCAGATCTAATTCGAAATTATCCGGTTCCAGTACTTTTGCTTTTCGTAAATCTTCCAACGCATTACTTTTTGACAATTTCTTGTCTTCTCCCTCGCCTTTCCCAGTCATCCTTTGCCTTGCTGCAGTTAGCTCCAACGAAGGCCCAAACTTCTTCTCCAGTTCGTCATATCCTTTTGCAGCCTCTTCTGGTTTATCCGCAAGTAGCCAAGCGTTAGACCTGTCGTAGTAATAAGAATCGTTACCGGCATCCAGTCTGATCAATTCGTTAAACACAGTGATTAGCGCATTCATATCGCCTTTGCGCTTATACATCTCCACTAAAAACTTCCAATACCAGATGTTGTTAGTTTCTAATTCAGTAGCCTTCTTTATCGCGAACTCAGCCTCCTGCATTCTATTTTGGCGATAATTTACAGTGGCCAGCTCAAAATAAACCGCTGCATTATTTGGGTCTATAGCCAATATCCTATTGAAACTCTCCGCTGCCTTCACATAATTCTCACTTAGTTTATCCTGCAGGCCGGCGAAAAAAAGTGATTTTACAATCGCGGTATCTAGTCGCACATTAGGTTTTGTCTGAGCAAGCCCATCAACCTGAGCCAAAGCAGAGGCAGCAAAACAAATTCCCAAAAACACAAACCACCTAATTTTCATAATCAACCGCTAAATTACTTGACCAATTCAGACTATTTGCCAGTATGACCATATCCACCCTCACCTCTGGCGGTGTCACTTAAACTTTCCACCGCTTCCCAGGCAATCGTTTCGTGCTTGGCAATCACCATCTGGGCAATACGATCCCCATCTTTAATTACAAAATCGGCGTCAGACAGATTTACCAGTAATACCTTAATCTCCCCACGGTAATCTGCGTCAATGGTTCCCGGTGAGTTAACAATACTGATGCCATGCTTATAAGCTAACCCGCTTCTCGGGCGGATTTGAGCTTCATAACCAACTGGCAACTCAATATATAAACCAGTTGGAACTAAAATACGTTGCAAAGGTTTAATCGTGATCTCCGATTCTATAAAAGCACGCATATCCATTCCGGCAGCATGAGCTGTCTCATACTGCGGCAAAGCGTGTGCAGACTTATTTATAATTTTTATGTTCATATTATATTTTCTAACCTATTTCTTTAATAACAATGCCCTCAACTGGTCCTTTTCGACATAAAAGACACCAGCAATAAAAGCAATCAACAAAGCATTCCCAATATAAATATTCCTGTTAAATACCCAAAAAGAAAGGACAACCAATACCACCGAAATAATTAGATAGCTAACAATACGCATAAGGTCGTAAGGTATCGGGTAATTGCGCTGACCAAGCACATAAGAAATCACCATCATCACAAAATAAGCCAGTAATGACACCCAAGCAGAGCCCATGTAACCGAAAACAGGCACTAATACAATATTAAGCACTATGGTGATGACTGCCCCAACCACAGAAATATACAGGCCATATTTGGTCTGATCAGATAAGCGATACCAAATTGACAAGTTACTATAAATACCCAAACAAACATATCCGAACAACAAAATCGGAACCGCATCCAATCCAACCCAATACTCTTTATCAATAAAGCGTTTAAGGATTTCAATATTTGCTACCAGCGCAACAAAGATCAGGGCCAAAGCAACCACAAAATAGTTCAAAATGATAGCGTAGGTTTGTTTGGCATTCTCCGCTTTCGCATGTCCAAAAAAGAAGGGCTCTGCTCCCAATCGGAACGCCGTAATGAAGAGACTTAAAAATACTGCAATCTTACAAACCCCGCCGTAAACGCCGAGATTAAACGCAGAAACTCCCAGAGGCTCAAGCACCATCTTATCCAGATTCTCATTAATTACAAAAGATAAGTTCGCAACTAACACTGGCCAGGAATAAGTAACCATTTTACTAAACAATACCTTATCGAACCGCAGCTGTAATCTTAGCAATTCTGGAATAAGCAGTAGCAAAGTAAGCACACTAGCAACCAGGTTTGAAACGAACACATAGCCTATCCAGTTCCATTGGTACCATATTGCACACCAATCTCCAACTGTTCCACCCGTTTTGATAAGCATAGGTACCAATAGCAAAAAAGTCAAGTTCAACCCAATGAAAGTTCCAATGTTTAAAAACTTAAGTAAGCTATACCGCATCGGCCTGCCTTCTGCACGTAACTTGGCAAACGGGATCACGCAAATCGCATCTATAAATAACAACCATACAAAGTAATGCACATAGTTTATGTAGTCATTAACCTGATCCGGCTCCGTAGAAAAATGAGCCGCAATAGGCTCTGCAAATACCAATCCTGAGATAAGAAACAGTACCGAGATAAAGACAATACTAAAAAAAGAGTTATTGTAGACCTCTTGCTTTTTGTCTTCATGCTTATTCAGGTACCTAAAAAAGGTGCTTTCCATCCCTAAAGCCAATACGGCATTAACCAAGGAGGCAGAGGCATACATCTTGGTAAAGATAGAATATACTGCAGGTTGGAATACCCCGGTGAAAAATGGGGTCAATATAAAATTGAACATTCTTGACACCACTGTCGTGAGGCCGTAGATCGCTGTCTGCCCAAGAAATTTCTTAATCGCAGACATCGTTATTTTTTAATGACAACAAAATCCTGAAAGTTCTTCAGCTCCCCCGCTTCAAAGTCGCAGCTTTCTACCTTTGCCCTGTCCGGCCCATCATTGCACCACTCCAAAAAAGAATCCAATAACCACTGCTCGCCTTCAGCCTCAATATACACCGAGCCATCTTTTTCGTTCCTAATCAACCCTTTTATGCCAGACTGATCCGCCACATACTTAGTCGTCTCTCTAAAAGTCACGCCTTGTACCTTTCCCTTTATTAATATTTTTATATGTTTTTTATCCATAATATAATTTTAAACACTGTTTACCAGGTTAATTTTCCCAAACGATCTTTCTCCATCAAAAACTCTTTCCAAATCTCATGTAATATCTCAGCGGCAGGCTTGATCTCCTTTAACATCGCCGAAACCTGTCCGATCTCTAATTCCCCTTCTGTAAGATCGCCTTCAAACATACCTAATTTTGCTCTTGACCTCCCCAAAAGTTTAAGCAAGTCTTCCGTGGAAGCTCCGTTTGTCTCTGCCTGAGAAACCGCATCAGAAAAGTCATTCTTTAATAACCTTACCGGCACCAGCTTTTTTAAGCGGAGCTTTGTATCACCTTCTCTAGAGGATATAATGCGCTCTTTAAAATTCAGATGCGCAGACGATTCTTTTGCCACTGCAAAAGCAGAGCCTATTTGTACCGCATCAGCACCCAATGCCATTGCTGCCAACATCGCCTTTCCACTTCCGATTCCACCTGCAGCAATCACTGGAATACTAACGATAGCCTTAATCATTGGCACCAGGCACATGGTTGTCGTCTCTTCTCTCCCATTATGTCCACCTGCCTCAAAGCCTTCAGCAACTATTGCATCTACACCACTTTCGGCAGCCTTTATTGCAAACTTTGTATTGGCAACTACATGAACAACTACAATACCATGTGATTTAAACTTGCTGGTCCACAAAGCCGGATTTCCCGCCGAAGTAAATACGATGCCAACTTTCTCTTCCACAATAATGGATATAACTTCCTCCACTTTGGCGTATAATAAAGGAATATTTACAGCAAACGGTTTATTTGTTGCAAGCTTGCATTTTTGAATGTGCTCCCGCAGAACTTCCGGCGACATAGATCCTGCGCCAATAATTCCCAATCCTCCGGCATTAGAAACAGCAGAAGCCAATTTCCAACCACTACACCAAACCATACCAGCCTGAATAATGGGATATCGAATGCCGAAAAGTGTCGTTATGCTCGTCATTCTTTAATATAATCTCCTGCTGAAATCCACCAAACTAATTTTTCCGTCCTTCTCTTCAAAATTCACAAGATTGATTCCCGGTCTTTTACCAATCTCTAAACTACCGAACCGACTTTGAATTCCTAAATATTCCGCACCGTTAAAAGTTGCCCATTTCAACAGATCACCAACAGAAATCTCAAAGTTTTCCTGCAGTGTCATCATCTCAGAAAATATACTTAACCCATCATTGCTCGCCAAACTATCCGTCCCTAAAGTAATTTTCGCATTAGCTTCCACCAACATAGGAACGTCCGGCAACCTGTTCTCAATATAGAGATTGGCATTCGGACAAAGGCACCAGTAAAGTTGCTTGTTTATGGTATTGGCAAATTCGATATCGTCTTTAGTTGTATAGGTATTGTGTACTAAAAGTGTGCGCTGTTGAGTTGAAAGTTGAGGCAAATAAGTCTGAAGGGAGCTCTTTCCAGAAGGCTCAAAGAAGTTGATGTCTAAGCCGAGCATGAAATACAGTTCCAAAAATCCACCCTCTTTCTCCTGAAAGAATGCATTCTCATCTGCAGATTCCTGATTGTGTATACTTACTATGGTATCTTCCTCTTCTGCAATGCTTTTCAAGGCTTCAAATAGCGGAGCTGAAACAGAATACGGTGAATGTGGAGTTAAAGATGCCGGTATTGGCGCGAAATCATTCTTTAAATTTAATGCCCTTTCAAAGGCAGCTTCGTAGGTTTCCGGATTAAACCCTATAGTTTCAACAAAAGTATGGTAGTAAATCAGGCTCCCACGCTTGGTCATGCGCGATGCAATCTGGTTTGAAATATCCCCAACAGCAACTATACCACAACTGAACATCTCCTTATCTGCACGCAACATCGCACTATCTAATACATATTCATCAGCACTGCGCAGGTCTATTACCTCCTGAACAAAAGCAGGTAACCCCGTATGTTTTGGGATGGCCCCTTTCAAATTGGACAGCTCTAGATGGCAATGCGTATTTACAAACCCGGGAACAATTAGCCCCTCATAATGCTTGATGTCAATATGTTGCCTTAGACTTGCCTCATCGGCAGTTAAGATCTCGGCAATTGTCCCATCGGCTTCCAAACCAACAACACCCTTTTTTATTGGCGAACCAATAATCGGATATATGTAGCTGGCAGATATGTATGAAACCATATACAAAGAAAAGGTATTTCAGTGAAAAAAAACAACGTTTGTTGAGCGAGGTAGTTCTCGCCTAAATAGATACATTTGTATAGGAATGCTGACATATAGACTTTAATTCTTACAGATAACTTATATAATGAACCGCATTGACCGCCTATTTGGAATCTTAGTATTATTGCAAACCAGGAAGTACATTACTGCCGATAAAATAGCTGATCAGTTTGAGATCAGTATCAGAACAGTATATCGTGATATCAAGGCATTAGCTGAGCAAGGAATTCCAATAAGCTTTGAACAGCCTAAAGGATATTTCATTGTGCAAGGTTATTTCTTACCACCCGTTTCTTTCAATACAGAAGAAGCAAATGCCTTACTTATCATGGAAAGGGTGGTTTCGGGCTTTACCGATAAATCGATTCAAAAGCACTATACAACAGCTTTGAATAAAGTGAAGGCTGTTTTGAAGACTTCTCAAAAAGAAAAGCTTGAATTATTAAACGACAATATTAAGATTCAACTTCATGATTCCATGAAGAATGAGTTTGAGCATTTATCTATTTTGCAGACAGCTATATCTTCTCAATATATTATAGAAATAATCTATAACACCAAAAGCTCAGAGAATAGCAAGCGAAAAATTGAATCCATCGGATTGATATTTTACGCTTTTAATTGGCACCTTATTGCCTGGTGCCACTTGCGAGAAGAGTACCGTGATTTTCGTGTTTCCAGAATAGAAAAGATCAAATGTATAGAAAGCCCTTTCAGAAAAACGGATCATATGAAGCTCAGTGATTACATGAAACTTCTTCCTGTTAATTATTAGGATTTACTTTTTATTAGTTATCTTTAGCCTAACATCCAGTTCTGGATTAAAGTTAAATGGCATAAATTTTATTTGAGTTCAGCAGGGCCTAAGGGCGTGCTCGGGTTGTGCTTTGAGTCAGGCCGCCTTCCTACCGCAGTGAGGCCGCCCTTAGGCCGCCTTCTGCCTAGGAATAAGGCGGCCTAAGGGCGCAAGCATGGCGACACAACTGCGGCGTAATGCAAAGCACAACCCGAGCCGATCCTGAATTGTAACCAAGAAGAATATTTAGAGATTATAAATCACGCTGCCATAGGGCTGTCAGTCGTTCTAATTTTCTTTGTGGAATAAACTTAAGAAATTATGAACAGAATCAAGATCTTTTTGACAGAATTAGAGGAGGAAGCCTTAACAACACGTAAAATGTTAGAGCGTGTACCAACCGAAAAATTCGATTGGCAGCCTCATACCAAAAGTATGACCCTTAAAAGATTAGCTACACACGTAGCAGAGTTACCTTCATGGATTGCCATGACAATAAATACAGACGAGTTGGATTTTGCAGTTAACAGTTATCAGCCGGTAGAAATTACGCAGACAGAAGGGCTATTGACTTATTTTGAAAATAACATGATCGAGGCCAGGTCGGTACTAATAGATAAGAATGAGATTGTACTGGATGAACCCTGGACAATGAGAAGCGGAGAAGAGATTTATAGTACACGATCAAAGGCTGAAGTTATCAGGATGAGTATAAGTCAGACGATTCACCATCGCGCTCAATTGGGTGTTTACCTTAGGCTATTAGACATTCCAATACCGGGAAGTTATGGTCCGAGTGCCGACGAGATAAGCTTCTAAGTCGGTAGCACTAAATATTTTGATAGCATATGTGGGTATAATTTGATTTCTTTGTAGAATATTTCAATTTATACCCACATCATGCCTGAGTCTAACATCCGATTAAATAAATACATTAGTGAGAGCGGTCTGTGTTCCCGTAGAGCGGCTGACAGGCATATTGAGCAGGGAAATGTATACATTAATAGTAAGAAGGCAAAGGTTGGTGATAAGGTGATCTTTGGCGATATTGTGACCGTAAACGGTCAGACAATTGAGCCTCAGGCAGCAGAAAATACTGTGCTTATTGCCTATAACAAGCCTGTTGGTATCACCAGTACTACGGAAGCTGGCGTAAAAAGCAATATGGTTGACCATGTAAATCATAGCGAAAGGGTATTTCCTATAGGTCGTTTGGATAAAGATTCTCAAGGATTGATCTTCTTGACCAACAATGGAGATTTGGTTAACAAAATACTTCGTGCTGGCAATAACCACGAGAAAGAATACATCGTAACGGTTAGCAAACCACTTACAGATGCCTTCATCGCCGGTATGGCTAAAGGCGTTCCCGTTCTTGGTGTGATGACTAAGAAATGTAAAGTGGTCAAAGAAAGTAATTTTACTTTCAAAATCACGCTGATTCAAGGATTAAACAGACAGATCCGAAGAATGTGTGAGCACTTCGGGTTTGAAGTATCCAAGCTGGAGCGTGTTCGAATTATGAACGTAAGTTTAAAAGGTATCCCTGTTGGAGAATGGAGAGAACTTACTCCGGCAGAACAAACAGATATATACAATATGGTGGCCAAGTCCAGCTCATTAGAAGGCGCTTCTGCGGCACCTAAGAGAGTGGTTAAAAAAATTAAGCCTTCTAAGTTTGAAGAGGATTTGATGGAAAACATTACGCCTAAACGGGCGTCAAGCAGGACTCCTGGTTTCAAAAGTGCTACAGGTAGAAGCGCTGCTGCAGGAAGATCATCGGCCTCTGTGAGCAGAGCAGATAGACCTGTTGGCGGCAAAGGTAAAGCAGGAGCTAAACCTGCTGCAGGGGCAAGGTCTTCATCTTCCGGAAGTTCAAAATCTGCTACAGGATCATCAGATTGGAATAAAAGCGGCGGTCCGAGTAAGCGACCAGTAAAACCAGGAAATGGAAGATCTGGCGCTCCAGGGGCAAAAACAAGAAGTCCGAAACGTTAATACTTATTTTTGGTACCTTTGCGCCTAAATGCTTGCTACAAAGAAAATTGATATTCGTGCGTTAGATTTACCGCAGCTGCAACAACACTTCGTTGCCATGAAGGAACCTTCCTACAGAGCCAAACAAGTTTATCAATGGCTTTGGGAAAAATCTGCACGCTCATTTGAAGAAATGAGTAATTTATCGAAAGACTTAAGAGTTAAACTAGATGAGCAGTATGCCATCAATGTTGTGGAAGTCAATAACTCTCAATTCAGTAATGATCATACCATTAAGAATGCGTTCAGGCTCTATGACGGAAACATTGTCGAAGGTGTTTTAATACCTCTCGAAGACCGTATGACGGCATGTGTAAGCTCTCAGGTTGGTTGCAGTTTGACCTGTAAATTTTGTGCTACTGGTTACATGGATCGCAAGAGGAACCTGAATGCAGATGAAATATATGATCAGGTTGTATTGATTGATCAGCAGGCAAAGCAAAACTATAAGGTGCCGCTCACAAACATTGTATACATGGGAATGGGCGAGCCGCTATTGAACTATGCCAATGTGATGAAATCGATAGAGCGAATCACTGCGCCAGATGGCTTGAACATGTCATACAAGCGTATCACTGTATCCACTGCCGGCATAGCTAAGATGATTAAGAAACTGGGCGACGATGGTGCAAAGTTTAACCTCGCACTCTCTTTACACGCCGCCAACGATAAGAAGCGAAATGAGATTATGCCTATCAATGAGGCAAATTCCTTAAAATCTCTGGAGGAGTCACTAAAATACTATTTCTCAAAAACCAAGAATCCTGTAACCTACGAATACATCGTCTTCCACAATTTTAATGATGAGATTGAGGATGCAGTAGAACTTGCAAGGTTCTGTAAGCATATTCCCTGTAAGGTTAATCTAATAGAGTACAATCCTATTCAGTTTGCCGACTTTACCAACGCTGATGGCGATAAGATTGATGCTTTCTCCAATTACTTGAAAAGTCAGGGAGTTAACACCAACATCCGAAGGAGCCGCGGAAAAGACATCGACGCGGCCTGTGGTCAACTTGCTGTTAAATCGGAAAACTAACACCCTTATGTTTTTTTAGCAGAGCTTAGCGGATGCATCTGTTAAATCGCCTATTTCAAGATTTTATTGGCTTACTATATCCCAACCTATGTAGCGGTTGCTCAAAGCCAATTTATTATGGGGAATCCATGATTTGCACATCATGTCTATTTGAAATTCCGTATACAGATGATCATTTAAACCCAGACAATCGAGTGGCTAAACAGTTCTGGGCTAGAATTCAGTTCGATGCGGCTATGGCGCTTTTACATTTTAAAAAAGGCACCCGTGTGCAGAGTATGCTTCATCAATTGAAATATAAAGGCAAAACAGAATTAGGTCAGCTTCTTGGTACAATGATCGGTGACAAGCTGCTTCTGTCTACACAATTTAGTGAAATTGATCTGATTATACCCGTCCCTATGCATAGAAAAAAGCTTTATCAACGAGGGTATAACCAGAGTTTGTGCATTGCTGAGGGTATCGCACAAGTTTTAGGTTGCCCGGTAAATGATAAGGCCCTCCTAAAAGTAAAGGAAACAGCAACTCAAACGCATAAAGGCAGACTGTCCAGAAACGAGAACATGACAACCGTGTTTGAAGTTTTCCAGCCAGCTGAGCTACAGGGAAAGCACGTCTTACTAGTAGACGATGTGATTACTACCGGAGCAACAATTGAAGCTTGCGGTATCGAACTTTGGAAGGCTGGCATTGGAAATTTAAGTATTGCGGCAGTTGCTTTTGCCGACTAAGTAATCTAAGTTTGTTCATGCGATTAATTATTTCGTTTCTAGCGGTTTGCATGCTTGCTTCTTCGGCCTGCCGCAAGAGTGATGAAATCACTACATCTAAAGACGTGAAGCTTTCCTTCTCAGCGGATACCATTTTATTTGACACCGTCTTTACTACCGTAGGCTCTGTTAACAGGCGCATAAAAATATTTAATGACAATCAAAAAGCAGTCAACATCAGTAACATCAGATTAGGAGGAGGTAAAAATTCCTTGTTTAGTCTCATCATTAACGGTGTCTCAGCAAACGAAAAAAGCAACGTACAGATAGGCGGAAAGGATTCTATAAGTATTTATGTAAAGGCAACCATTAACCCAAACAACCTTAATCAGCCATTTATAGTAGAGGACTCCGTACTATTTAACACCAACGGCAATGATCAGTTCATCGTTCTGATTGCCTACGGACAAAACGCAATATTTGTTAACGGAGAAACAATTAAGTCAAATACCACCTGGAAAGCTGGCCTACCGCATATCATCAATAAATCGGTCACTGTAGCTGAGGGAGTCACATTAAACATTTCTTCAGGCACCAAAGTCTATTTTCATGGAAATTCAACAATGAATGTGAGAGGAAGTCTGCGTGTTAACGGATCGGAGTATAATCAGGCAGTTTTTTCAAGCGATCGTACGGAGGGATTTTATGAAAACGAAGCTGGGCAATGGCTGGGAATCCGGCTTTTCGCCAGTAGCTTCAACAATAAAATAGAATACGCCATGATAAAGAATGCGGTCGTTGGCATCACTGCAGACTCCTTAACCTCCGATGGCAGCACAAAACTGCTGCTTGCAAACACTACGATCAAGAACATGACTGTAGCAGCTTTTGTGGGCTATGGTACGGATCTGATTGGATTTAATAACCTGCTTTATAATAGCGGCCAGTTTTTAGTGTACGGTGTTGGTGGAGGGCACTATAACTTAAAGCAAAATACGTTTGCAGGCTATAACAATGAATTTGGGAGACGAAGCCCTGCGGTGTATTTTAGTGACCTATCCAATTCTTCGTCTTCAGATTTAGCTGTGGACCTGATCAATAATATCATATGGGGTGTTTTGCCTGAAGAACTTCAAATCGAAAGAAAAACCACAGCCTTATTGACAGTTAACGTTAACAACAACATTATTAAAACTAGTTTGCAGACCTATAGCAATCTTAACTTCCTGGGTATCGATCCTAAATTTGCAGACGTCATTGGAGGTAATTTTCGACTTCAGTCTGGGAGTCCTGCAATAAATAAAGGCTTAGACTTGAGTTCGGACCCTTTTTATGGCTCATATTTAAAGAGCGACCTCAACAATTCAGCAAGATTATTCCCTTCAAAATTAGGATGTTACGAGCATTAAATAAAAAATTGAATTTGCTTGCAACAATTAATAAAACATCACGTTTATATTGGTGAGAGCGTTAATTTAGATGGTAAGGGTCGATATTTTCTTCAAAGAGGTATCGGCCCTTTACTTTTAAAAAAAAAATTAATAATAATTTGGAAATTGAAAATAATTTCGTTCCTTTGATTCCGAGAGCGTTAATTTAGGGGTCGATAATTTCATGCAAATGATTTATTGGCCCTTTTTTATTGCCTTCCTATTTCTTAATTGTCTGGAATTGTTGATAGATCACGTCTTTGATCTCGTTAGGTTTAAAAGGCTTTAATACGTGCCCATTCATTCCCGAGGCCTTAAACTTAACCTGGTCTTCTTGACGTGCAGACGCTGTTAACGCAATAATCGGAACCCTTTTGAAATAGTCGCCTTCTAATTCTCTAATGATGCTGGTCGTTTCGTAACCATCGAGTCCGGGCATCTTAATATCCATGAATATCAGATCAAATTTTTTATTCATAATCTTTTGAATCGCCTCCTGACCACTGATTGCAAACTCTAATACAAAGCCCATTTTACTTAGTATTTTGTTTGCGATAAGAATGTTGATCTCATTATCGTCAACTACCAGAATAGATTTACCTGCAAAAGACGCATTCGGCTGGCTATCTTGCACAAGCGTAAAATCAGTGGAAACTTTGCCGAAGCTTAGGGTGAAAGAGAAGGTGCTACCCTTTCCTTCTATGCTTTCTACAAGAATCTCGGAGTTGTACAGCTTTAATAATTTTTTAGTAATTGCGAGACCCAAACCTGTACCTCCGTATTTCCTAGAGATATTTGTTTTGGCTTGCGTAAAAGTTTCAAAAATGTAAGAAAGTTTATCTTCTGGAATTCCTATTCCTGTATCTTTTACTTCGAAGAGGATTTGAACACTTGCGTCATTTTCTTCTACTAACTGAATGTGTAGATTAACTTTACCATGACCCGTAAACTTAATGGCATTACCCAAAAGGTTCATCAGTACCTGGTATAATCTCGTCTTATCTCCCAGAACTAATTCAGGGATGTGTGCGATAGAAAGTTCAAGTTTATTGCCTTTCTTAGCAGCGCTAACCTGAAGGGAACTGACAATGTCTGTAGCCAGAGATTTGATATCTAGAGGCACTGATTCCAATATTAAATTACCGGTTTCTATTTTGGTAAAGTCAAGAATATCATTGATAATGTTCAACAAGTTCTCTGCAGAAAACTTCAATATATTAAGGTCATCTATCTGGGATAACTTTGGGTCGTTTTCTAACAACAAATGGGTCATCCCTATCACAGCATTTAGAGGTGTCCTAATTTCATGACTCATCACAGACAGGAACATCTCCTTGGCTTCGCTCAATTGTAATGCCTGCTCTTTAGCTTCTATTAGATCCCGCTCCACCTGCTTGCGCTCAGTGATATCAGCTATAAGATCGATTTGCCTGATTACTTTTCCTTTATCATCAACAACAGGAGTTGTGGCTACCGATAACCAAATCAGCTTGCCTTCTTTAGTAACAGCTTTTACCTCGATGCTATAAGATTCATTATTTTTTGCCTTGTTTCGGGATTCTGCAAGCAAATCGCGCTGGCTCTCTTCATTTGCGATGATGTTACCTAGCCACTCTCCTTGAATTTCAGCAAGCGTATAACCAATTAGTTTCTCCAGACTATTATTTATCCAGGTTGTGTTCCCCTCCCGGTCAGAAATATTAACTCCCGTATCGGTTTGACTAGCCACTAGAGAGAGCAATTGAACCTCCTCATCTGCCTTTTTCTTTTCTGTGATATCAATAATGATCTCTACCTCAATATCAACTTCACCTTCCTCATTCAACACTACGGTATTGTAGATAGACAACCATATTGGTGTTTTATCTTTCCTGTAAGAAAGCAGATCAACGGTGAAGGACTGATTTTGTTTAATCATCTCTCTAGCTTTTGCAAGAAGATCGAGGTCTGTGTTCGGACCTACTATCAAATCACCCAGGCGCTTTCCTTTAAGATCTTCTAGAGTAAAGCCAGTGATCTTCTCAAACGCCGCATTTACCCAGGTAACATGATTATTAGAATCGTTGATGACCACGGCGTTGTTCACCTTACTGGCTACAAAAGAGAGTTTCATCAGTTCATTCTCCACTCTTTTGCGCTCTGTAATATCTCGACCATAGGTATACCAACGACCACTTTTAATCACCATATTCCAACTTAACCACCTCACTACCCCTGTTTTGCTAACGATTCTAAAATCAACGCTAAACTTCTTGAGCTTATTTCTAAGGCCATTTTCTAACAGTGTTAATAATCGTGTCTTATCTTCGTCGTAACAGAATTCCCACATCGTAAGACCTATAGCTTCCTCGGCAGAGTATTCCAGAATGGGCGTGACCGCATCATTTATGAAAAGAATCTTACCAGTATGGTCTAGAATACAGTGAATCTCCGGAGAAACGGTGGAAAGGTTCAGCAGCTCCTCAAAACGGTTAGTTTTTACTTCAAGGTCCCTACTCTTTTTTCGAAGGGAAAGATGAGTAATGATCTCACGGGCCAGGATTCTTAAGCCTTCTTTCTGATCTTCAGTTAAAGAACCTGGTTTGGTGTCATATACACTGATGACACCTAACTTAAATCCATTGTCATCAATTAGTGGTGCTCCCGCATAGTAACGAATATTAGGGCTCCCCTGAACCCGCGGATGGTTTATAAAACGTTCATCCAACAAGGTGTCTTTGACCTCCATTATCCCATCATGTTGAATGGTATAATGACTAAAGGAAATATCTCTTGGCTGAGTGTGGGCTGAACAGCCAACGATAGCTTTTATGAAGAGCATGTCTTCATCAACCAATGAGATAAAGGCGCTGGGCATGTTGCACACCAAAGCCGCCAGTTTAACGATATTGTTAAATTCCAACTCTTCAGAGGTATCTAATATATCATACTGCCGCAGTGCTTTGATGCGATCATCCTCGTTGGCTGATGAATTTGTGCTGCTTCTAGGTAACATTAGGTAATTTAAGCTAGGTGCTTATTTGTATAATGGGAACTTGCTTACTAACGAAATTACCTGCTCTTTAACCTGCTGTAAGTTTCCTTCATCTTCAGGATTTGTTATTACCTGATCGATCAAATCTACGATCTGTTGCATTTCCGCTTCTTTGAAACCTCTGGACGTGATAGCTGCTGTCCCAACACGAATACCTGAAGTTACAAAAGGACTTTTGTCATCAAAAGGAACCATATTTTTGTTAACGGTAATATCGGCTTTTTCAAGCGCTTGTTCGGCAACTTTACCGGTTATATTTTTATTACGTAAATCGATTAACATCAAATGGTTATCTGTACCTCCAGAGATTATCTGATAACCTTTGGCTACAAATGCCTTAGCCATTGCCTGTGCATTTTCCTTAACTTGAGTGATGTAAGCCAGGTACTCATCGCTTAATGCTTCACCAAAAGCAATAGCTTTTGCAGCAATAATGTGCTCTAAAGGGCCGCCTTGAGTTCCAGGAAACACAGCCATATCTAATACTGAAGACATCATTCTAAGTTCACCTTTAGGTGTTTTTAAACCAAATGGGTTTTCAAAATCCTTACCCATCATGATCATACCGCCACGAGGGCCTCTCAATGTTTTATGTGTTGTTGTGGTTACAATGTGACAATGTGGAAGTGGATTGGCCAGCAAGCCACGAGCAATCATACCCGCAGGATGTGAAATATCCGCCAACACCAATGCGCCGATTTTATCAGCCACGCTTCTTATAAATGCATAATCCCATTCTCTGGAATATGCTGAAGCACCGCAAATAATCAATTTCGGCTTCTCTGCAAGAGCAATCTCTTCCAATTTCGCATAATCAATTAGACCGTCTTCCTTCTTAACTCCATAAAAAAAAGGATGATACAATTTGCCTGAGAAATTAACAGGTGACCCATGCGTTAAGTGACCGCCGTGTGAAAGATCGAAACCCAGTATTTTATCTCCAGGTTGAATAACCGCCAGCATCACTGCCGCATTAGCCTGCGCACCCGAGTGTGGCTGTACATTTGCCCATGCCGCGCCAAATAATTTCTTCGCACGTTCTATAGCAATAGTTTCTATTTCATCTACCACCTGGCAGCCTCCATAATACCTTTTGCCAGGAAGCCCTTCAGCATATTTATTAGTTAAACAAGAACCCGCAGCTTCCATTACCTGCTTGCTTACAAAGTTTTCTGAAGCGATTAGTTCCAGCCCGTTTTCCTGACGGTCCAATTCCCTGTCAATCAAATCAAAAATTAAAGTATCTCTAGTCATTTAGTGAAGTATATTTTTGTAAAATTAATGTTTTTCCTTCTTAATTTGATAACAAAATAGCTTACTTTGTGCTTCTATCCGACAAAAAAAGCTACATGGAAGATCTTAACGGTCCACTTTTACCAAACATCAACTTGCCTGCTGATCTTAAGCAGTACAAGGAGGAAGATCTAGAGCAAATAAGTCAGGAATTACGCCAGTATATCATTGACGTGGTGAGTGTAAATGGAGGCCATTTTGGCGCCAGTCTTGGTGTTGTTGAACTTACCGTTGCCTTGCACTATGCACTAAATACTCCATATGACAAGTTGGTTTGGGACGTTGGTCACCAGGCTTACGGACATAAAATTCTTACTGGTCGCAAGTCAATATTTCATACCAATCGAATTCTCAACGGTATCAGTGGCTTTCCAAAAATAAGCGAAAGTGAGTACGACACTTTTGGTGTTGGCCACTCTTCAACTTCCATATCTGCTGCTTTAGGAATGGCAGTAGCCTCTCACATAAAAGGGGAAACTGACCGTCAGCATGTTGCCGTAATTGGCGATGGCGCGATGACAGCCGGACTTGCTTTTGAAGGACTAAACCATGCAGGCATAGAAGACTCCAACTTATTGGTGATTTTGAACGACAACTGTATGTCGATCGACCCAAATGTTGGCGCACTAAAAGAATACCTGACTAGCATCACTATCTCTAAATCATACAACCGTTTTAGAGATGACATTTCAAGTGTACTGATCAAACTTTCAGAGCTTGGCCCGAATGCGCATAAGTTTGTTAAGAAGATTGAAAAAAGCATAAAGGGGACCTTGCTGAAACAGAGCAACCTTTTTGAGGCATTAAACTTCAGATATTTTGGCCCTGTTGATGGGCATGATGTGGTCAGGTTAGCACAGGTTATTAAGGAGCTAAAAGATATACCCGGGCCTAAGCTTTTACATTGTGTAACTGTTAAAGGAAAAGGGTTTGCGTTGGCAGAGAAAGACCAAACGAAATGGCACGCGCCAGGCTTATTCGATAAGATCACCGGTGAGATTAAGAAATCTGTAAGCAACAAGCCTCAACCTCCAAGATATCAGGACGTATTTGGACATACTTTAGTTGAACTAGCAGAAGAAAACAAGAAGATTGTAGGTATCACCCCTGCCATGCCTTCAGGCTCTTCCATGAATATTATGATGAAGGCGATGCCTGAACGCTCTTTTGATGTGGGTATTGCGGAACAGCATGCGGTTACGTTCTCTGCAGGACTTGCCACCCAAGGACTTATTCCTTTTTGCAACATTTATTCGAGCTTCATGCAGCGGGCATATGATCAGGTTATCCATGATGTAGCGATTCAAAACTTAAACGTTGTGTTCTGTTTAGACCGTGCTGGATTAGCTGGTGCGGATGGAGCTACACACCACGGGGCATACGACCTTGCTTTTATGCGTTGTATTCCTAATATGATTGTGTCTGCTCCTATGAATGAAGAAGAACTGCGCAACCTGATGTACACTGCTCAGCAGGATAACATGGGCCCGTTCGTGATACGCTATCCCAGAGGAAACGGTGTGATGGCCGATTGGAAACGTCCATTCAAAACTATTGAAATTGGTAAAGGCCGTAAGATCTGTGATGGAGAAGATGTGGCCATTCTAACCATTGGTAACGTCGGTAATTTCACTGTTGAAGCTTGTAAAGAACTTAATAGTGAAGGTATCCATCCTGCGCATTATGATCTACGCTTTGTTAAGCCACTCGATGAAGTATTGCTTCACGACTTATGTAAACGGTATAAGACATTTGTTACTGTAGAAGACGGCTGCCTTCAAGGTGGCATGGGTACTGCTGTATTGGAGTTTATGGCAGACAACAATTACAATGTTCAGGTGATTAGGTTAGGTATTCCTGATGACTTCATTGAGCACGGTGAGCAAGCAGAGCTATGGGCTTTATGCAATTACGACACAAATGCAATAATTGATGCTGTACGAAAAACAGCGGTTAGCAGAACGACGAAAATAATGGCCTGCTAAAAGATTAGGGAACAATCTTTAGATAATTCCCTAATCTGGACTTGATTTAGTTTATGCCCATAAGTTCGAAGGATAAACTCCTTCATCTGCAAGCTTCTGCAGTTCAGCTTTCACTACAGGTGCATCTTCCTTAAAAGTTACACCAAACCAGCTTGCTTTGGTAGAAATCATTTTTAATACACCCTTCCCAGAGTTAATCAAGGTATCAGCAACTTCCGGAATTAGAAATTCTGCTTTCAGATCAGTATTCAAGTTCGCGTCTAGAAATTTATAATATTCACCTTCACTCCAGTTTACAAAAGCGGGGGTGAAACAGAAGAAATTCATGCTAACTTTTGTATCAAGTGGCAATTCTTTTTCTTCTTCTCCTTGCTTAGTTATCGCCTTACCATCTTGCTTAAAAATTTCTTTACGCTCAATAATTCCAGTGATGTTACCTTCACTGTTCACACTGATCTCGCCTCTGGTAACAGAGCCATTATCGCTGAGCGTGTTTTTGAGTTCGTATCCTAGGCTTGCGTATTTCCCATCTTCGGCGTCATTCGAAAGAAAACTGTAGGCAAGTTGAAATGCCTCATAACCGTAAAAGTCGTCGGCATTAATAACTGCAAATGGCCCATCTAAGGCGTCCTTGGTGCAAAGTAGCGCATGCTGTGTGCCAAATGGTTTAGTACGATCCACAGGAATTTCCCTTCCGCCTTTAAACTTATCAAGGCTTTGGTAAACGTAATCTAACTCAATCTTACCCATAAGCTTTGGCTCAATGGCTGCTTGGAAAGATTCTGCAAACTCTTCTCTGATAATGAAAATCACTTTACCGAAACCAGCTTTAATGGCATCGTAAATTGAATACTCCATTATAGTTTCTCCCGATGGTCCAAACGACTCCGTTTGTTTGTTTCCACCATAACGACTAGCCATACCGGCTGCTAAAATTACTAACGAGGGCTTTATTCCAGACATGTTAAAAGATTTTGTTTAATAGCTAAATATATATGGTTTTGTGCACATTTAATAGCGGTTTTAGCATAAAAACAAACCAGTTAACTCAATGTTTTAATGATCTCTGTAGCCTTAAAGAAGATCAACTATTTTACTAATTTGAAATGTTTAACACATGTAGTCATTGATAACAATCTGATTATATATCATTCAACGGAATAAATAAATAATTTTTTGAAAATGAACCTGATAAGAGAGATCACTCCAATGACTTAAAGCGATTGCTTTTAAAGAGTATAGGGAAAATAACTTTAGTAAGCGAGTTTTCGTCTGATAAGACTAGTAAGTCTGAAGCTATTTGCTCGAGGTAGTGGTCCAAAAGATGGCATTTTTGAATAATCTGGTATAAGCCTGATTATCAAAAAGCTCAGGCGAATGCCCCATAAAGATGTAGACATTCTTTGCTTTCATAGCCTTATTCGACCATACTACCGGATGATCTCCCATTTTGATGCTACTTTTGGGTAAGTAACTTTGCTCATTAACACTAGCCAAAACACTGATGTTCGCAGATAACCGGGGACTTTTATTATAGATGTACCATTCTTCCTTTGCGATCAAAAATTCCTTTGCAACACCATGCATCACAGGATGCCCTGGTTCCTCCACTTTGACTGTGCCGCTTGCAAAATCGGAAATATAATTTTTAAATAGAATTCCTCCCATAAAATCCGAGTACCAATTCCACAATGGAAACCCATCAAATTCGCCCAGCAACGTCGCGTGATGAAACCCTATCCAGCCTCCTTTACCCTTTTCTATATACTCTTTAAATGCATCTTCAGCGAACTTACCCCAATTATATGGTGGATAGTCCAACTGGATAATCAACTGGTATTTTGAAAGTGCTTTTTCATTGAGGGACTCAGGATTAGCGATATATTCTACTATGAAATTGCTATCTACGGCTAGTTTGTTCAACCATTCCTTTGCCGCCTTTGTGTAGCGCACATGGCGACCGCCATCCTCTCCTATTGCCAAAGCCCTAAACCTTGGTTTTAGTGAGGAGCTGGGCTGGGCTTTCATTTTATCCAAACTGATCACATTGTCTGCCTGGATAAGGGAATTAATCTCCTCCTTGGTATTAAACTTAAAGGTAAGCTCAGACCAGCCCATGAAAAACACCCATTTAGGTTGTGCCTTAAGTAAATTTGCAGTAGGCAGTTTTTGACACTCCCCAATAGCAATAGGTTTTCCTTTTCCTGCTTTGACCATTATTTCATACTTCTCCTTACTGAAGCCTGTTTCGTCATCGTATATATCTAAGGCTGCAATGTCCCAATATGCATCTCCAGGATTATAGTTGACGACATCCTTTGCCAGGCTTGGAAAATCTTGAATATCCCATACCCAAATCAAGTTCGTTAATCCCTTAGTCTTTACGAAATAATCATGAGTTAGCTGATAGAGCTTCCTCGTGCCTAAGGCGCCAGGGCGACCGCCCCACCAAAAAACACTTTGGTTCATCTCGTGGAGAGGCCTGAAAAGAACAGCTATTTTCTTATCTTTTAGTTGTTGAAGATAAGTGGCAACCTCATCCATCATTCCTTTCCACCGAATATTTATAGCTGTTCCATCTGTGATCAATGCGGTCCATTGTGCATCATTCAACTTACTGAGGACTCCATCTTTATTCCAGCCACAAGGCTGATCCAATGCTGGATTGCAGGCATGCCACATCAGGTTTATCACTACACCCTTACTTGCCTGCCTAACTGCCTCATCAATAAGTATCTGCCTATTTGCAATATTTTCCTGTTGAAAAAGAAAGTCACCGCTCCAAAGAGCAGGGTACTTCCCTGTAATCCTGAAAACTTCATCTGTCCATGTGGCTGGCTTTCGGTTGGGCTCTCTATTGTGGATCCCAAATAAGGTTTGATGGCCTGAAATCCTGGAGAAGACCTGTAAAGGATTGATTGTTGTCTGACTGCTACTTGAATTTGAAAAACTTAAAAGTATAGCCGGTATCAGAAGATACTTTAAACAAGTCAGCAAAGAAAATTTGGTCATAAAAGGGAAAATTGTTGAGCTATAAAAACACCGAGCCATCTTTCAGCAATTTAATCATTTTTTAACATAATAAGACAGAGGTCCCAAAATGAAAAAAGTCCCGATGAGCTAACTCAACGGGACTTTCAACTATCGTAATTAAAGGCTAAATGCCTTTACACGCTTCTATCAATAGAGATTTGTTATACTGTGGACTCTTAGTTCCTAAGAAATCATTCTCACCAACCGTTGTAGACATATCAGCAGTAGTGATTGGCCTATTACCAACAGTTTTAATGGTATTACCCCAATATGCTCTGAAGTCATAGCTAGTTCCAACTTTTAACAAAGTAGTTTTAATTGAGCCATTAATAACGGTACCAAGTAAAGTATATTGAGAATCGGGAGTACCAACTGCTTTGTAATAAAGATCAAATCGAGGAACAGTAATCTGACCTTGAGGGCATTTAACATTTAACAACAGCGTGACCAAATCAACAGGTGTTGCCGGATTAGGAAGGGTTACAGAAAGCGCAGTACCATCGCAAGGATTAGTAATGTTACCTGCAGCAATTGCAGTAGTTCCTTGTCTAACAATATAGCTCACTGCAAAAGGAGGAAGATTCTTAAAATCAACCTTTGTACCATCAAATAAAACCTGAGACTTAGTATAATCCAATCGTTTTGTACCGTCCAACGTTAAAATCTCAATACTTACCACAGTACTGTTTGCACCTAACCAAGGAGCTATAAACGTAACCTGAACTATTTTACATGCCTTTTTAGAGAACACTTGACCTACTATAAATTTCGTTAAGTGGTCTGTTGTAAATGGAATCGCTAATTTTCCACCTCCATCAACAATTGCAGCAACCTCAGTTTCATACTTGAACTGACCAGTTGAAACCTGATAGCTGTATACAGAAAGTACATCACCGGCCTTAACAGGCGTTGTTGATCCGTCCAATTTGAAGGTAGGGTCTACCTGGATAGACACGTTGATTGGCGTACTAAACTTTTTAACCTCAACACCACCAACATACATGGTGATGTCAGTAAAACCCGCCGGAGAGAAGAAAGCCTCACCAACTGTACCGTCTTTACCGATTACGTTTGGAGCACTTAAATCTCCACCTGGAAACAAGGAAACCAACTCTGGATCACCAGCATCAAAATTGATCGCCTGCGCAGTAAGTGCACCACCGGTTAAAAGCGTACCATTGGCATCTCTAAAGGTTGTACCAGCTGGTATAGCAATTGACGTAGTTTGAGGAACACCAGCAGTTGAAGGCGTAGAAAATGAGCTGATTGTAGTCGTTGCACCGCCAGTACCTAGTGGAAAATCTTTAACAACTACTGAAGTGTAAGGAGTAGGAACCGCTGTTTTCACCATAGTGATTCCTTTAATTTCCTGACTAAACTGATTAACAGCAATGGTCATTGGAATATTTTTCTCTTCGTATCCAGGGATCTTTACAATGACATTAAAAGAAAGTGTTTTTGAAGCAGTTGGAATTTCTTTTGGATGAACACCCAAAGTGATGACACCGTTTGGAGCGTAGATTTTCTTTGTTCCAGAAAAGTCATAGATACTTCCTGCATCAGTACCTGTCACAGTAACATCTATATTACCAGGTAAGGTACCACCATTCGCATCAGTTAATTGAAGCCCCGCTTTATAAGTAATTACTTGGGCGTCGAATAGTACGTTTACTTCGTACGCCGGGTTACGACAACCGTTGAACACGAAGGCAGTAACCAATAAGAAGCTTAATAATTTAGTAAAATTTTTCATATATTTTTTGTTAAGTAGATTAAAGACCAAAGTTTAAATTAACCTGTATTACCGGCATAAAGCGATAGTATGACATGTTTTTCTGCAATTGCTGCTGATTACTTGTATTTTGTATTAGGTAATTAGTTCCAGTTAATGTAGCATCAGGTGCACCGAGGTAATAGGTACCTACAGCAAACCCAACATTAAATCTCTTCGAAGGGAATACATTTTCAAAACCAAAGCCAAGATAAGGAGCAACTTTATTCCATTCTACATTACCGTACAATTGCCCAAGATCAGAGCTAGGAATTAAGATGTCACCATACTTATAAGTTCCACGGTAGCTTACAACTACATCACCTTTCGCTTCCCAGAAATAACCAGCACCAGCAGTTACTACTACTTTACGGGACAAACTAGTCTCCTGCAAAAATGGATGCCAGTCGAACATTAAATGAGCATTCGCAAAATTTACATCGAAATCAACATCAGTAGGTTCAGATCGAACTTTGTAAACACCACCACCACTTATAGGCAGAATACTTGCACCTCCACGTATAGCGAACTCAGGAGTTGGAGCGTATTTCAAGTCCAACCCGGCCCCTTGAGTTGCTATTGTCATACTTAAAGTTACCTTCCTGCGATTAGTAGAATCAGTTTTAGGATTAATCTGGGCGTTAACCTGAGTAAAAAACGCTAAAAATAGGCACAGACTTAAAATTGTAGTTGTTCTTTTCATATTTTTCGATTTGGAGAGTATAATATTTATTGTTTGTTAATTTATTTTAATTTTTCTGTTAATTAATACCACAATTAAGGGTTTTAATATAATCTAAGTAGCTGTATCTGAGCGCTAAGGTAATCACAATCGCGTTATTTTCATGAAAAATCTTAAAATATTTTGAAATCGTCTTGAATGATCTTTACAGTTAATAATTATTTCAGATTTTAACAAACACTTGTTGTAAAGTTAAAAACTTAATCTTTATATCTTACAACACAGGCCAGTTTCTAAGGTACAAGATATTCCATCGAGTACTAAACAACCCACAGTAAACCCGTCAATCAGAGTTTACTTTAATAGGCATTATCTTCTCCGCGGAAAACATTTATGATAGTCATAAAAATTATCTTAACGTCGAGCATTCCAGTCCAATTTTCGAGGTAGTAAATATCATGCTCCACTCTTTTCTCCATAGCCCCATCCTCCTTGGTCTCCCCTCTAAAACCGCTCACCTGAGCCCAGCCAGTGATCCCCGGCTTCATAAAATGGCGCACCATAAACTGACTGATGATCGCCTTATATTCCTCGGTATGACTTAGCATATGTGGTCTTGGACCCACAACGCTCATACTACCAAAAAGCACGTTGAAAAATTGAGGTACTTCATCGATGCTATATTTTCGCAAAACTCTGCCTATTGGTGTTATCCGGTCATCATCTTTTGTCGCCTGCCGATTATCACTCGAACTGTTTAAACGCATGCTCCTAAATTTGTAACACCAAAAAGACTCATCATTCCGGCCACTTCTCTGCTGTTTAAATAAAACAGGCCCCTTGCTTTGCAACTTGATAATGATCGCTATTACAGGGAATAGCCAACTTAGTAAGAGTATGATAACAAGTAAACTGAACACAATATCGAATACACGCTTTTTAAAGCGGTTTCCCATAATTTCAAGAGGCTCATTCCTTAAGGTAATGATCGGAAATTCGCCTCCCATATAATTAATCGTGTAAGGAGCCGCCAGGGTGCCAGCGATATCAGGTATAAATTTTAATCGCAGCAAATGTTTATCCGCCTCCTTTACCAATTCATGGATTGACGACATCTTATGAGGAGGTACAGAAACATACATATCTTCGACTCCATTTATAACAGCTAATTCCATTTCAGCAACAGCAACATCAGTTGCTGCGCTATTGTCCAGACTGTAAACGCAGGGATGATCAGCAATAAAGCCATAAAACTTTACGTTCTTCTGCTTTTTTAAATAATCGGCTATTCGCATTCCGGTTGCGTTATTCCCCATTACGGCGATCTTTTTCGTTACATGAAACTTATTAACCATCAAAAATTGTATAGCCGTTCCTACAAATCGGTTTAAAATAAATGCGATACTTAATAAACCATAAAATATCAAAAGAAACGTACGGGAGAACTCATTATCTCGAAGAAAAAGGAGATATAGAGAGAAAAGAATAAAATGTATAAAAATACTTCTGAGCGTGCTTCGGTAAATCCGCTCTACCCTTCGCGAACCATATTCTGTATAAAGTCCAAAAAGCAATGCATTAAATAGCCAAATTAGGTTACAAACTACTACATAATGCTGTAGTAGTTCATAAGAAACAAACTTTCCTATATAATTGGTAACGTAATAAGCAAGAAAGTAAATAAAATTGAGCATCAGAACATCTGTAACAGGCAGGATAAATCTGAGCAGGTATAAATATCGGGTCTGCATAACGAAATATGTTATAATTCGCCGGCAAATCTAATAAAAAAGGGCGCCTTTTTGAGCGCCCTTAGATTTTATTTATTTAGCATGGTCAAGTCCTTTAGCTTAATCCCAGGCTTCGTGAAGACAAAATAAACATCCTTCCTACCACTCGTAGTAGTAAGCTCAGCGATGCCATCAGTATTTTCGCCAACGGTAGTTTTACCGACAACCGTTCCATCAACCGACCCAAGGCGAACTTCAACAGTCCCATTTACCCCCTTTTCTGCAGATGCGAATTGTATTCTCTGAATATCAGTCAAATCGATGTTACTTAGCATGAGGTAAGAACCTTCGCTTTTCGCAGTTGCTACGGACCTATTCCCATTAAAATCAATCTGGCTATTCCTGTCTGTATTGTTAACCAAAACCGTTGGGTTACGCAATACCAACACATGCTCGCCGGTTTGACGTGGCACCAATGCAGAACCCTTATCCTGATAAGCGGCCCTAAAAATAAAGCTACCCTTATTAGGAGATCCAGGCTTTATATTCGTAGTGTAGCTTCCAACAACAGGCAAACTTTTTTGAACTTGCTTCGTGTCACCCACACTCAAAATATAACTTACTATAGCGTTAAGTTCAGAAGCAGGTATGTTAGCATGGGCTGGCATCATTGCATCGCCCCAGACCCCTGATCCTCCATTGGCAATCTTTTTCACCAAAGCAGCCTGGGCGGTGTTGCTTCCTTTGTACTTAAGCGCCACGGAAGTGAAAGATGGGCCTAATGATTTGGCATTCAGCATGTGACATGCATTACAATCGCTTTTCTTGATCAAGCCTTTCGCAACCTCATACTGTGCGGAGGCATCAAAGCTATTTTGCTTCTGCGCAACAACAGTCATGTCATAGCCTTCAGATAAATAATTGATCGATACAGAAACCGCAGCAGGAGAAATGCGTTTGTTAACCAGACTACCATCTTCCTTATCAGCAACGCTAACTGCATAAGCAACTGTACTTCCCGGGAAGTAGAAACTCGAATTACCATTAGTAAAAGCAAGCTTCACAACCGGCACGGCATTACCTGCCGTAATCTCTACAGATTTGCTGTTCTTCGCTCCCGAAGGATCCGTAACCGTAAGCGTCGCCTTGTAAACGCCAGCAGCAACTAAATTAATCAACGGACTCTCCTTTGTGCTACTTTGTTTTAGAACCCCAGCTTTAGTAATTTTCCAATCGTACTTCAATGCATCACCATCCGCATCATTGGTACCTTTTGAAGAAAGTTGAACCGTCATAGGCAAAGCTCCGGCAACTTTATTGGCCGAAACCTGTACAGATGGCTTACGATTTCCACCATTGTACTCAATCTTAATTAGTTCCGCTTCTGGTAAGTCTTTGAAGTATCCGTTTCCGTATTCCAGAACATATAAACTACCATCAGGACCAAATTTCATATCTATCGCACCGTGAAGGGTTAGGTTAGGTAAAAAACGCTCCATAGAAAGATATTTACCTTCCTCATCAAAGGTTACCGACATAATCCAGCCACGTACCCAATCAGTGATTAACCACTTACCTTCATAATATGCTGGAAATACTCCTTTTACACCTTTAAAATTATCCTGATGAAAAATCGGTCCGCCAACAGCACTTCTACCGCCACTACCCAACTCCGGAAACTCTTCACTAACAGCATATGGGTACCATATAAATGGATCTACTGTGGGTGGCAAAACATTCAGCCCAGTGTTGTTTGGGGAGTTGTTAACTGGCTTCAAAGGATCCCACAAAGCGCCTGACTCTTTGGTCGCAAAATTATAGTAACGGTAAGCTTCTTTGCCATTAAAGTATGGCCAACCATAATTACCGGCCCTTTTGGCAATATTGAACTCGTCATAAGAACGGGGACCTCTCAATTCAGACGAATTTGAGCCATCCGGGCCAACCTCACCCCAAAACAACCAATTAGTCTTACTATCAATAGTAAGCCTCCACGGATTTCTGTTACCCATTGTATAGATCTCAGGTCTGGTTTTAAGTGTCCCTTTCGGGAATAAATTACCTTCAGGAATGGTATAAGTACCATCCGCTTCGGGGTGAATTCGTAATATCTTACCTCTCAAATCATTGGTGTTACCCGAAGATTTCTGTGCATCACGACGACTTTCTCCAGGGCGCTCATCGATCGGTGTAAAACCGTCGGAAGAACGGGAAAATGTATTGTCACCAGTACTTAGCAATAGGTTTTTATCCTTATCAAACAACATACCTCCACCGACGTGACAGCACTCCTCTCGCTGAACTACAACATCCATTACCTTTTTCTCGGTAGACATGTTCAGCTTTCCGCCATTCCAGACAAAACGGGATAACCTGTTAACCGATTCGTTTTTGGGTGAATAATACACATACATGAAGTGATTTTTTGCATAATCCGGATCAAGAATCATGCCCTGCAAACCATCCTCACCTTCATCGTGCTCACCAGTCTTGCTTACATATTCTCTGCTTACAGAGAATTCTGCAATTACTTCCAGCGTGTTGGTTGCAGGATCATATACTTTCATTTTACCCTTGCGCTCAGCATACAACACCTTGCCCCCTGCTAAAATCTGGAACTGTATTGGCTCCTCCAATTTCTGCTGTAATACTACTTTCGTAAATCTGTTTTCATCAGGCTTTTCGGTAGTCTGCGCCACCGCTACACTTCCTGAAACCAATAGCATGCCAACGGCCGACAATAGTCTCATAGAACTCCACTTGCTCATATTTTTTAGTTTTGCTTTTCAATAATATTTCTGAAATTCACAACGCTGGCAGCAACATCGCCTTTGTTATTGTCCCAGTTGTACTCGTATTCTGCAGAGATCGCACCTTTAAAGTTTTGTCTTTTAAGTTCAGCAATCACACCAGGAATATTGGAAACACCCTCTCCCCAATGTACATCATGGCCGTCTTTTCCTTTAACATGAAGATCTTTCATATGAGAATGCAATACATGGCCTTCTAATAATTTTAGACAAGCTATCGGATCTAAACCAGAGCGCACCCAGTGACCAATATCAGCACAAGCGCCAATGCGTTTGCTTTGTCCTTTGATGGCATTCAACACGATCTCCGGATTCCAGTAGTGTGATGGATTTGGGTGGTTATGTAACGCCAAGTTGATCTGATATTTGTCGCACAATGTAGAGATAAACGGAATGAACTTCTCATCAGGCTCAGAAGTAATGGTTTCGATTCCCATTTCCTTTGCAAATTCAAATAGTTTAACCCAGTCCGCCTCAGATCCTGCTCCGGTTACACCAAACGCCACCATCTTCACATTCATGGTTTTCAACTTATCTAAGACTGCCTTTCTAGTAGCGGCATCCATCTCAGGACCCATTTTACCAGCAATGCCCCCGCCTATTGTCTGACCAGGGAAAGCTTCTACGTAACGCAGATCGCAGCTATCAATTTTTCTAACGGCATCAAAAAATGTGAAACGATTAAAAGTGTAAGCCTGTGAACCCAGTTTCCATCCCAGCTTGGTTTCAGGATGTTTTGCAGAGCTATTTGTAGTACCTGAATTCATGCTTTTGCAGGCAGCAAACGCGAGCGAAACCAACAGCACAAGGCCAAGTTTAGTAATTGTTTTTAGTTTAAAAGATTTCATATTGTTGTGTTAAAGTTTAAAGTTATTTCTTTGATAAAGTCTCTGATACAGAAAAGGGGCGGTCGTCTTCCGCTGTTCCACGGTGTTTAGCGGGAGCCGGTCCCATCACAAAACCCAGCACACCTCCGGCGGCTATGTCTTTGTACCTGATAAAGTTTTTGGAGAGCGGTTTTCCATTTAATTTGGCGGACTGAATATACACGTTTTCCTTGCTATTTTTCTTCGCATCGATGATAAATCTTTTTCCGTCCTCCAAAGTGATGCTTGCCTTTCGAAATACAGGGCTACCAATGACATACTCATCCGTACCCGGACAAACACTGTACAGTCCCAAGGCACTGATCACATACCAAGACGACATTTGTCCCTGGTCTTCATCTCCTGGAAAACCTTTTTCAGTAGCGTTGTATAACTTGTCCATGACTCCTACAGTGGGGTAAGTACTCCCATAAGAAAGTCCATAGTTTGAATCCGTTCCTTGCAGTGTGTTGACATACTTTATCAGATCCTGTTGAGCAAAGGACAAGGCAGGTAAAGTAAGACCCGCTAATAAGATTATAAAGATTAGTTTCTTTATCATTTCTTTTTTGAGGGGTCATAGACAGCTACACCAACCCTGGAATCTGCGCAGCCATAATAAAGCATGTATTTATTTTTATAATAAACCAGCCCCTCTATAAACACAGTGCCCGCAGGGTACTGTCCACTTTTCTCAAAACTTTCTGTTGGCACCATAAAAGGCTTGTCCAGTCTGGTGATGTACTTTGAAGGATCCTCGGCACTAAACAACATTTGTCCGGCACAATATGAGTTCGCCGTATAACTTGGATCACTATTGGCACCAGAAAGATTCTTACCATTGTAGAGCAACACAATCCCTTTAGAAGTCAGAATAGCTGGAGGACCACATTCCGTGAGGTGGCTATCAAAATAACCTTTCCTTGGCGAGGCCAGTTCTTTCAAACTGCCATCAGTATTGACCACTGGTGCCCAGTCAACCAGATTCTCCGAAGTCGCCGCATACACATGGCTTTCTCCCCAATACATCCAGTACTTGCCTTTATATTTAGTGATCACCAGCTTACCATTCTTCAAAACTGTTAGCACGGATGCTGATTTAGAAGCGATGTCGTGGAATTTACCATTATACGCATCCTGAAATATTGGTCCGTGTTTTTTCCAGTTGATCAAATCTTTAGAAGTGGCCGAACCCAATCTTGGCGTTTTCTTGTTCCACTGGGTGTATAAAACAAGGTATGTTCCATCTGTTGTAACTGCTACACGAGGGTCCTCACAACCACCTGTCCATTCAAATTCCTGCTGATCATCGTTGCCAGGAAACAGTACAGGTGTCCCGCGCCGTTTCATCACTGTACCATTCGTGCTTTCCGCCAAACCAATGCGGGAGGTACGGTAACCAATCCCTACTCCAGATTTATCTTCCGCACGGTACAATACATAAATCTTCCCATCCTTGACCGTTGCTGCCGGGTTAAACGTATCATTACTCTCCCAATCCAGTTGCTTTTTCTGCATCGGATCATAGAAGCTCGTAGTTGATACCGGCGAGATCACGGGATTGACATTCACAGGGCGAACAAAAGGCCCCATAGCCCAAACAGGCAACTTAGCAATAGGTTTGGGTGTCTCTGAAACTAGCGCCGAAGGCTCCCTTACCCCTACCTGTGCATATCCTGATGAAGTTGCAATGCAAAACTGGATAAACAGAAAAAGCGAGTATATTGATTTTGATCTTTTCATATAATTTCTTAATTAAGGCCCCAATTTTTATTTGGAACACTTCCCATTACCAGTTCCAGCTTACCACCATTTACAATGTCACTATGGTCTAGGTAAGATTTAGTATAAAGCTTACCGTTCAGTTTGGCCGATTGAATATAGATGTTAGTCGAACTATTTCCTTCTGCCAGCACTGTAAAGGTCTTTCCTTTGTAATAGGCTGGATCCAGCTGAAGCTCAATTTTATTGAATACCGGACTCGTCAGTTCATACCGAGTACTTCCAGGGCTGATTGGATGAAAACCACTGGCCGCTAATACATACCATGCACTCATCTGTCCTACGTCCTCATTACCCACCAAACCGATCACCGAATTCCGATAACCCTTGCTGCAAATCGCACGAGTCCATTTCTGAGTCAGCCATGGAGCTCCCAGTTTATTAAACAAGAAAGGCACATGGTGCACGGGTTCATTCGCATGGTTGTAGTAGTCATTCCAGAGCATGTCCTCCGGCACCTTATCGAAAAAATTAGTCAGATCGGCAAGTGTTTTGTCGCGTCCGCCCATTAAGATAATCATACCATCGACATCCTGTGGCACAAACCATCCCTGTTGATAAGGATTGGATTCCACAGAACCGTAACCCTGGGTCATCCTCCCAGCCTCAGGCCACGCTTCCCAGGTTCCATCCGCTTTCTTTGGTCGGAACCAGCCTTTTTCCGCATCCCAGATATTTTTATAAGAACGGGAACGGTCGAAGTACTTCTTCTGATCAGCGGTTTTTCCTAAGGCTTTTGCCATTTCGGATACGCACCACTCAAAATAAGCGTATTCTAAGGTCTGTGAAATGCCTCCCGCGTTACCTTTTTCCCCATTGCCAAACTTCTCTACACTATTTACAGCAAGCTGATACCCTTTGTTGACATCAAACTTCCTGATTCCTTTGGCGTAGGCATCTGCCATTACGGAAACTGCCGGGTTACCGATCATGCATCCGCTATAGGCATTCAAAAACTCCCAGCGCTCCAGGTAGTCTAATTTTTTTTCATTAGCTAAAGTCACCAATGAATTCAGCATATCATTTACCAAAGCCGGATTGATCACTGTTTGCAGCGGCATCTGACTCCTAAACACGTCCCAGCCACTAAAAATGGTACGTTTCGTAAAGCCATTGGCCTTGTGAACCTTCCCATCGCCCCCTGGATAACTCCCATCGGCATCCTGAAAAGTCCGCGGGTCAATTTGCGTATGGTACATAGCTGTATAAAAAACAGCCTTTTCTGTTTCTGTACCACCTTCAACTTTAATTTTCGAAAGCGATTGATTCCATAAGGTCTTTGCATGAGCCCTTACTCCATCGAAATCAAATCCCTTAATATCTGTTTCTAAATTGTTTTTCGCTCCAGCAACGCTCACAAAAGAAATTCCTGATTTAACAAGTACCTGCTCCTCTTTGGAGGTCTCAAACTCTGTAAAAAAGCCAAGATGTTTGCCTTCAGCAGTCTTAACCATATTCATCACCTTTGCATCAGCAATTACTTTCTGATAACGGTCACTGGCCACATCTTCTCTTTTGCGAGACCAATCCGCAGGAATCTCTGCACTCCAAACGCCGTATTTTCTTAAGGGTTTACTAAATTGAGCATAGAAATAAACGGTATAATCTGCTTTGCCCTCTCCATTACCCCAGCCACCACCATCAGGCGTACACTTCATAAAGCCTTCGATCGTGTTTTTATTTACTACAGTTATTTGCTGAATGGAAGAAGTTCCGCCAACACGCCTTGCGAGGTCTATCTGTATTCTGGAAACTTTATTTTTTGGGAAAGTGAAGCGCAACATCCCACTTCGTCTGGCTGCCGTAGCTTCTGCTTTAATGTGGTCTTTGCTCAACATCACCGAATAATATCCTGCTTCTGCTTTTTCTGAAGATTTGTCGTACCCTGAACGATAGCCATTTTGAGGGGATTCTGACTTTCCGGAAACCGTGTAAAGCTTGCCTGTCGCAGGCATCACTAAGAAATTACCAAGATCGCCGTACCAACCAACCCCACTCATTTGAGTAAAAGCAAAGCCTTCAATAGTGGTATGCTCATCACTATAACCTGATCCGTTGTCTCCGCCTGTGATCGTATTGGGACTTACCTGTACCATGCCATAAGGAGTTGTTGCACCAGGAAACGTTTTACCAAGACCGTGTAAAGACCCACCTGCCTTTTCGCTGGTGCTGGCTCCAATCATTGGATTTACATAATCTGCAGGTGTTTTTGAATCCGGCAAATCCAAAGCAGATAATGCCGCAGCCGCAATTACACAGATAAAAATCTTGGGGTAGCTCATTACATTTGGTTTCAATAGTGTATTTAATACACTATAAACATAGCAATATGTAAAGCAAAATGCAAAAATAATGCGTTGTCATTTATAACAATTGCCGTTTTGGCCTATACCAACCCCTTAATAAAAATCGTAGCACCTTAAGCCGTTGAACTTGTTGTAACTCGAACTACCCGGGAAATACTTTTCATAACCCACGCTAGCCTCTGTGCTCCCACTTGTATTGGTATAATTGATCTTTGAAGTTGTAGCATCATGACTAATCCCCAGCCTAAGCTTCTCTCCATTCTTGCCATTCTTAAAAATATCGAAGATGAAGGAAACCACCAATGCATCCGGTGTATTCTGAGCACTGGTTCTATACCATAAACCCATGTTTACACTTCTGTACTTTAGCTGTGCACCCACACTAAATGCCTGCGAAGCACCTTGCTGGTAGTAAACTACAGATGGAATCACGTACATGCCATCATCTTCGTAATAACTGTATTGTGAAAGCAATGAGACCTTTAAACTTGCATATCCCACAATTCGCATCGGTAATTTGGACTGCACCTCGGTAAAACTTTCGTCGGGTTTATTGATATGATAAATAGATGCCCCCGCCATAAAGTTCCGAAACACCATATTTACCCCCGTTCCTGCATCGAAATAAAATCGATTGGAAATATCAGGCAATTGCGCAGAGGTGCTACTCCCAGGTATAAACCCTGTGCTTGCGTCAATCTGATCCGCAAAAACCAACTTATCCAAATCAATATGCCTGTTCGTAAATCCTGCATGAATTCCAAAGGAGGTCACAAAATCATCACCACCCACACTGTAGGAATAGGTTGCAGCGATATTGTTTTTTCTTAGGTAAGCAATCCCCTCACTGCTTCGGGTAAATTGCAATCCTACTCCTCCGCCGAAATGGGGAATGTTCAGATCAGCAGAGGCACTCAGATAGGATAAATCTCCGCTAAGTCCCGACCATTGATTACGGTAGATCATGTTCATACGAAAATCCCCCTCGAACTGACCCGTCAATGCCGGGTTCAAATACAATGGCGCATTATAAAACTGTGAGTAAACATGGTCTTGAGCACCTGCACTTATCCACAAACAACACAATAAAAAAATTAAAGATCTCACCCTCACTGCTACCTGATTAAATTTATAGTCCCTGTACGCTTTGGCGCTCCAGAATTCAAGCTCACACCTTTCCATTCTGTTCCATTTCGCATCTGCAAGTCAATCTTCCAATAATATACTCCCTGTGGCATTCGCTGCCCCCTGTACGTACCATCCCAACCTTCCAGAGGTTTACCATCATCCAGCTTGGTTGTTTCCCAAAGCACCGCAGCCCATTTATCAAAAATGCTCATCCTCCAACTCAAAATACCAGTGCCTTTCGCTTTAAACTCTCTAAAGTCTAGATTATCGCTACCAGGGATAAAGGCGTTAGGCACAAATAACGAACCTGGCTCACCATCCACCAATATTTCGATAACGTAACTTGTTGAGCAACCTCCAACATTGAATGTCGTCAGTTTTACTTTGAAAGTTCCCAAAGCGCTAAAAGCATGTAATGGATTCTTTTCCGTTGAAGTTGTACCATCTGCAAAGTCCCATAAATACCGGATCGCGCCGACCGTCGCATTTGTGAACTTTAACTTTAAGCCTGGATATGCCAGCGTTCTGTCTACCATGAATCTGGTAGCGGGTTGATCAAAAACAGTGATCGTTTCGGTGGTCGTTGCGCTTGTGCAATTATTTATTGCGGTCAGCTTAACAATATATATTCCAGGTTCTGTAAAGGTGTGCGTAACCTTTTCGGGAGCGTTGGTCGAAGTTTGCGTCGGAGTACCATCTCCCCAATCATAAACATAGGATAATGCTTCACCGCTATTATTGGTAAATGGAACAACCAGCGGGCCGCAACCCTGCTTGTCTTTAGCTTCAACCACAAGCTCTGCGAAAATGTTGTTTGGCGCAATGCTAATGGTATGCTGACTCGTGTGCTCCCCGCACTCATTTTTTGCAGTCATCTTAATGGTAAAAAACCTGGTAACACCCACTGCATTGTAAGTATGTATCACATCCTGCTTGTCATTAAAGGTCTGAAGAGCACCTCCATCTCCAAAATCGTAGGTATAGGTGGTGGTCGAAGAGGCCGGGGAGGTATTGACAAAGGTTACCGGCAAAGGTGAACAGCCAAGCGTACTCCCTGGCGAAAAGATAGAAACCGGTGTCGTACGCACCATAACCGTTGATCTGTACGTAACGCTCTCTCCACAGGCGTTTTTCGCATCCAAGGTCACGTTGTAAACCTTTTCCCCGCCTCTCGCATCCTGCAAAAAATTAACCACACCAGGATCAGCAACCTCTGAAGTCTGGCCATTTCCAAAATCCCATCTAAAAGTTACCCCGCTGCTGATATTCGATGTGTTTGCGAAAGTAACCTGCAATGGTCCGCAGCCTGAAAGTTTATCCTGCGTAAAAGCAGCCCTTACATTTGCAGGGGTACTAAAAGTGTGAACGGTTTCGTCCATCGTACAACCCAGGCTACTCGTTACAACCAGCCTGATTTTTATGGTGGTGTTATCTGTACTGATAATGTATCCCGGGAAGTTAATTCCTGTCCCAAGCAATACCTCTGAAGCATTACCCGATTGCACATACCAGGTGTAGGTACCATTTCTGTCAGGGTATGGAACTGCTTTAATATTGAAGGCATCAATCGCGAAAGGTGCACAGGCTTCTGCCGATTGGAATCCATATTCTGCTTTTGCTAAGGGCTTGATCGTAATCGTAAGAGCGTTACTCAACAGTTCGGCGTATCCGGCACAAATAGTCGTCTTCACTACACGGCGGTATAGGGTATTAACCTTCAATAACGGTGGCGTGTAGGTTGGTCCGGTAGCACCTGAAATGTCAGACCAGGCAGCTCCTCCATTATCACTCATCTGCCAGCGATATTGGTAAACTCCATCTCCACCAGTTGGTGTACTACCGGTTATTGTTTCAGCAGATCCTCCAAGGCAGATGCTTTGACCGCTACTGATGGTGTTATTCCCCAAGGCATCCAGCACTATAATTTTAATAGAATTACTAACCAGAACGCAAATTCCACCCCTGGTAATCCTGTGATAGGTCGTGGTGGCATTGACATTACCAACCAGATTCTTTCCGATCTCGCCCGGCAGTATAGTCCAGGTATTCCCGTTGTCCAAACTCCGCTCCCATTCGTAAGTATATTTTCCATCACCACCTGTTGGTGTTTCACCAGTAATCGTTACTTCCTGGCCCATACAAATTGGAGCCGCGGAAGCAGAAATATTGGTATTCGCTAGCTGCAGAAGGTTCGTAATAATAATATCGTCAGCGCTGGCACAACCCGCAGTGGTACTAATCGTCCAGCGAAAGGTATAAGTCTGACCGGCCTGAAGGCCTGAAACTGTTGTATTGTATTTTGTATCGTTCGAAAACGTTACCGCTGGCCCGCTCACTAAAGTCCATTTACCAGTTGCCGTTCCTTCAGGAATGTTGCCCTCCAATGGGTAAGCTATGTTACTACAGATGGTCTCATCAGGGCCTGCGCTTGCAACGGTACCCAAAGGATTTACGGTAATTACAATAACTTTAGGGGTTCCCGGACAACCTGCTTCAGAAATTGGTATAATGCGGTAAGTAACCGTTCCGGCTGTTGTACCTGAGTTTTTTAATATGTCAATAATTTCTGAAAGCGTTGCCGGAATACTTGAATTGGAAGTAAAACCAGAAATGGAATTTACAGAGGCGGTGGCTGTGTAAATGTATTTTACATTGTAAGCCGCAGGCAAGTTAGAACTGATGGTAATCGCAGCCGATTCACCGGAGCAGATAGAAAGCTTCAGGGCGCTTGCAGTAATGATAGGTTTTGGAGTTACCGTAACCACCAGATCAAAAGGCTCACCTATACAACCTGCAGATGATGGCGTAATCCTATAGGTAACCGTAGCATTGGCCAGAGGACTTGTACTGACCAGCACGTCATTAATTGTGTCACCAGATCCAATGGCGTTCATTCCGGTAACACCCCCTGATTGCTTAGCTGTCCAGGTAAATGTACTTCCGGCTATGCTGCTCACATTTGTATAGTTGACTGCATTCCCAGAGCAAACGGTTTGTATAGCGGTACTGGTCATCAAATTTCGCGGCCTTATATCTATGGAGGCAACATCAAAAACTTCATTACAAGGTGCCGCAAGGCTAGTACTGATCTGCCACTTTAAATCCACATGCCCGGCCTCTCTCTCTGCAGTCGTTGGCTGATATACTGCATTGGCAGCATTACGATCTGGTGTAAACATCCCCAGACCCCCAACCCATCTTGGATTGTAACCATTTACCAACGTTGCAGCCAATGGAACATTTGCATCATAACATACAGCGGCATAATCACCGGCTTCAATCACAGGGGCTGTTCTTAAATCCATAACTTGTGAATCACTAATAGTCCCGCAATTATTCTGATGCGTCACCTTGATGGTATAGACCTTAAATTCTTTAAATTGAATCTTCGGGAACTTACTGTGCAAATTTGTGCCGTTTACAAAATTGAAAGATCCCCCTGTTATATCCCAGGTGTAGGTATCTGATGTCATAATCGCATCCGGTGTACCATTGAATGAGGTCTTCGTAATCCCATTATTCCCATTGAAATCAAAGGTACCGTAACTACAAAGCACCACATCAGCTGATAGCACTGCCGTAGGCGGGGTCGAAACCATTACCGTTTGTTCCGGAGTAGCAATTGCGCCGCACTTTTGCGCATTAATGGTCAGTTTAATCTTGTACACTCCCGCAGCGTTAAATTTGATCTGTGGAGGAGTTGCAGAATTTAGTACCGTGCCCCCCAACAAGGTATAAGTTGCAGGCAAAATTGACCAGTTGTAGGTATTCGTTCCGCAATCAACATTATTGTCAACTATTGAAGTGTTTACAGGTGTAATTATCGTTGAATTGCATATTGTAAGACCGGTGCTGCTTCCCATTAAGGTAAATGAAGGTTTTGCGGGCTCCTGAATACAGATGGTTCTGGTAATCGGAACTGGCGGACAAGAGGCGTTGCTGGTAGATTCCAACGTAACGGTGTGCATACCGGGTGTAAATTGATAGCTTAAATTATAGGACAGCGGTTTATCGATCGCTTCCGGTACTACCTCTCCGTCAACGTACCAGGTAAAAGTTGCTTTATTTGGCTGGCACTCTGGGCCATCTGAATCTGGATTAACCCCGAGTGTTGAACTATTGACAAATGAGGATGGCGAATTGCTACAAAGCGTTTCGGGAATGTTAAACTTGTTGGTGGGCCTCAAGCTTACTTTGGCATAAGTTGAGATGGGCGTACCCACTGTACCACAATATTGATTCTGAGCAAAAATACTAATGCCAAAAGCATTATAAACTGTTGTGCTCCCCAAACTTATACTATTTCCGCAAGCATCTCTAATATAGCTGTGCTTTACTTCATTGTTGGCGGTGATAATGTCTTTAAACGTGTACACATTATTGGTGTTGTCGCCCCAATCCACACGGTAAGTTGTCCCTGGATAATTATTTCCAATCCCCTCAGTTCCGTTTACGATTACATTAAAGGAAAGCGGTTCATCACCGAGACAAACGTCTGTTTTACCGGCAGTACCAAAGGCGGTGATCGCCCGGTTATTTACGATCAGGTAAGCTTTTGTTCCTATTGTACCTCCTTTTTCTGCCCTGGCAAAAATGGTGTAATGCGCCTGCTGAGCAGTAAATGTTTTTGCCGATTGGTTGAAGTTAATGACCGGAAACACCATTCCTGTAAGTTCATTTGTGACTAGCGCAGAAACCGCGGCCCCTGGGGTAGACTGGTTTTCCAGATTGAAGTTAAAGTCAGCCCTACCCGAGCAGAAACCAAACAGCTCCGGCAAAGAAGGAGTTAGTAAGTTCCGGTTGTAGATTTTAGCAGTCAGAACTGCCCCCACTTTGATCTCAAAAGCAATGGACGCCGTACTTGTATTAGCTGGGCTGTTTGATTTTATTCGGAGTTTATATCCGGTACCGGCGGGAGTACTCGGAGGAATCACTCCGTTTACGAAGGTGCTATAGAGTCCTTTGAATGTCCCGATAAGCTTCTCGTTGTTGAAGCTCCCCGACGCGTCCGACAAGTAAAGTTCAAAGTCATTATCCGGCCGGATGTTTGTCGCCGCATCAATAGAAAATAAGGCGGCAATAGAAGAACCGGGAGTGTAAGGCCCTGGATCAACAGAAGTTATGGCGACGCCCTGACCAAACGACGAGGAAAGGCCAAAAAATAACAACAACATTGTTATAACAGAAAAACGTATTGTCATAGGGAGACAGATTGACGCCTAAAGTAGATTAAATAATCACCATATATTAAAAAACAGCATTCCTAAAGGTTGTATATCAATCCAAGCCCTAATACGCGTTGCTTTCGCCGCGCACAACGTTAATAATCGTCATAAACACGATCCTTAGATCCAGGTTACCGCTCCAGTTTTCAAGGTACCATATGTCCATGCGGACGCGGCCTTCCATAGAACCTTCTGCTTTGGTTTCCCCGCGGAAACCATTTACCTGTGCCCAACCTGTAATTCCGGGCTTTGTATAGTGGCGCACCATGAACTGATTAACAAGCGCTTTATATTCTTCCGTGTGACTCAGCATGTGTGGGCGGGGACCAACCACGCTCATTTCGCCAAACAATACGTTAAAAAATTGGGGTAACTCATCTATACTCGTCATGCGCATGAACTGGCCGAAAGGGAAGATGCGACTATCCCCCTTTGAAGCCTGGACCATGTCACAAGACGAATTGATGTCCATGCTTCTGAACTTGTAACACCAGAAGGGTTCGTCATTACGTCCGCTACGCTGTTGTTTAAACAAAACTGGGCCCTTACTTTGAAGCCTGATGATGAGTGCAATGATTGGGAAAAGCCAGCTTATTAAAAAAATAATTACTAATAAACTGAAAATGACATCAAAGGCGCGTTTCTTAAAGCGATTACCTATATCTTCCAGGGGTTCGTTACGTAACTTAATAACGGGAAACTCTTTACCTAAATAATCAATTGTATATGGAACAGCCAGCGTACCGGCAATATCAGGAACCAACTTGATCCGGAGGCAATACTTATCAGCTTCGCGAACGAGCACATGAATTTTACCCATCCGCTCAGGAGGCACTGAAACATACATTTCTTTCACACCATCAGTAGCTGCAGCTTCCATCTCAGCCACTGCTACATCAGAGAGCAAACCTGTTTGGTAATTGTAACCATTATCGTTATTTCCTATGAAGCCATAGAAACTTATATTTCTTTGGTTTTTGAAATATTCAGCAAGCTTTCGTCCGGTTGGATTCATACCCATAACCGCTACTTTGGTACTTGCGTTAAGCTTATTTATTAACACAAATTGCAATACTGTACCTACGAAACGATTAAGTGCAAAGGCAAAAGTTAAAACCAGATAGAATACAAGAATAAACGTTCTGGAGAATTCAGCGTCACGCTCATACAGAAGATAAAGGGAAAATAATATAAAATGTGCGAGAATACTTCTCCAGGTGCCACGGTAAATACGTTCTAGTTTTCTGGCACTAAACTCTGAATACAAACCAAAAAACAATGCATTAAATAACCACAATAAATTACAGATCACCGCATATTGTTGAAATAAAGGGTAGGAAACCCATTTTCCCATATAACCGGTAAGGTGATAGGAAGCCCAGTAAACCAGGTTCAACATGAGCAGATCTGTTATCGGAAGGATGTACTTGAGCAGGTATAGATAACGCGTTTGCATATGTTTAATTCAAATATAGTATTTATATGTTAAGGTATATTTTTCAAAAGGAATTATTGAACAAATAAAACCAAATGGAATAAATAAAGGTTGTAGATATATTAACAAAGTCTTAACATTCAATTAATAACCAATATAAATCTAAGCATAATGGAACTAATCATCCTAACTATTGCAACGTTATACATCGCATTTTGGATATGGCTCTATTTTGAAGCTAAAAGAGCAATCATAGTAGAATAATAAACGTAATCGGCTAATAATGTGATAAAGTGGGTAATAATCGTCGCATAAAATGTACTGTTGTGAGAAGTAGATTTTACGTTTAAATAAATACATTTGCTGCCATAAGTTTAAATATAACTATTAATGAAAAAAGCGCTTATTACAGGTATAACTGGTCAGGATGGAGCTTACCTTGCAGATTTACTATTAAAGAAAGGTTATGAAGTTCACGGCATTAAACGCCGTAGTTCTTTGTTCAACACAGATAGGATTGACCACCTTTATCAGGATCCTCACGAAAGTAATGTGAAATTCGTTTTGCACTATGGTGATTTAAGCGATTCCACTAACCTGATCAGGATAATTCAGCTGGTACAACCAGATGAGATTTATAATTTGGGTGCAATGAGCCACGTACAGGTAAGTTTTGAAACTCCTGAGTACACAGCAAATGCTGATGGTATCGGTACGCTACGTATTTTGGAAGCCATCAGAATCTTAGGCCTTGTTGAAAAAACTAAAGTTTACCAAGCCTCTACATCAGAGCTATACGGACTTGTTCAAGCAGTTCCACAATCTGAAACCACTCCCTTTTACCCAAGATCACCATATGCGGTAGCTAAAATGTATGCCTACTGGATTACAGTAAACTATCGTGAAGCTTATGGCATGTTTGCTTGTAATGGTATCCTGTTTAATCACGAAAGTCCATTACGTGGAGAAACATTCGTTACAAGAAAAATTACCAGAGGAACGTCAAAGATCGCTTTAGGATTACAAGACAAATTATACCTTGGAAACCTGGATGCGCGCAGAGACTGGGGTCATGCAAAGGATTATGTAGAAGCGATGTGGTTGATTTTGCAACAAGATACACCTGAAGATTTCGTTATTGCAACCGGGGTAACAACAACCGTTCGTGATTTCATTAAAATGGCATTTCTTGAAGTAGGCATTGCTTTAGCGTTTTATGGAGAAGGTGCTGAAGAACGTGCTAAAGTTGTTTCTTGCAGTAATCCTGAATTTCAGGTAGAGATCGGCAAAGAAGTGGTAGCGGTAGATAGGAAATACTTCCGTCCAACAGAAGTGGAACTCTTGATTGGTGATCCAACAAAATGTAAAGAAAAACTGAACTGGACACCTAAATATGATCTTGCCGCTTTGGTAAATGATATGATGAATGCCGACGTGGAATATTTTAAGAAGGAAAAAATGTTAAAGGCAGCGGGCTATTCCGTTAAAAATCAGTTTGAATAGATTATGGAGAAACAATCAAAAATATATGTCGCAGGCCACAACGGAATGGTGGGATCTGCGATTGTTAGAAAGTTAAAGAGCGAAGGCTACACAAACATCATAACCCGTTCTTCTAAAGAACTAGATTTGCGCAATCAGCTGGCCGTAAGTGAGTTCTTCCAAAAAGAAAAACCCGAATATGTATTTCTGGCAGCCGCAAAAGTTGGCGGTATACTGGCCAACAACGTTTACAGAGCAGACTTCCTATACGAGAACCTGATGATCCAGAACAATGTGATCCATTCTGCCTACCAGAATGAGGTTACCAAGTTGATGTTCCTGGGCTCATCGTGCATCTATCCCAAGCTAGCGCCTCAGCCTTTGAAGGAAGAATATTTGCTGACTGGTGAACTTGAGCAGACTAATGAACCTTATGCCATTGCTAAAATCGCCGGGATCAAGCTTTGCGACGCCTACAGGACTCAATATGGATGCAATTACATTTCGGTGATGCCTACCAATCTATATGGTCCGAATGACAATTACGATCTACACAATTCACACGTATTGCCTGCCTTGATCCGCAAGGTGATCACCGCAAAGAGCAACAAGGAAGAAACAGTAACCATTTGGGGCACTGGAACACCTAAAAGAGAATTCCTGTATGTTGATGACCTTGCTGATGCCTGTTTTTACCTGATGGAAACGTACAACGAATCAGGACTAGTGAATGTAGGGGTTGGAGCGGATGTTTCCATAATGGAGCTTGCACAGTTAGTTTCAAAGACAGTAGGTTATAAGGGTGAAATCCTAACTGATACCACAAAACCGGATGGCACGCCAAGAAAACTGATGGATGTAAGTAAACTAAATGCGCAAGGTTGGAAAGCGAAGATTTCCTTAGCAGAAGGTATTGCAAAAGTTGTAGCGGACGTAAAAGACAAAGACTGGGCTGCCGTAGCGCCGGCCTTGAATTTTGCTGCATTATTCACAGGTTTGCTTCATTCCATCTAAATTGATATGTTTGTATTATATGCAATTAACTTGTAACTCATTAAATGAACAGCAATAACTATGTACTGATTATGGCAGGCGGCGTTGGTAGCCGTTTTTGGCCTAAAAGTCGCAACCACTTTCCAAAACAGTTTCTTGACATTCTGGGCATCGGCAAAACCTTGCTCCAGCTTACCTATGAGAGATTTTTGAAGTTATGCCCAGCGGAAAACATCTTTATCGTTACCAATAGTCAATATGAAGATATCATACTGAGTCAATTGGAAGGCATCAGCAATGCCCAGTTAATTTGTGAGCCCAGCAGAAACAATACCGCACCTTGCATCGCCTACGCCTCTTTCAAATTAAAGGGACTAAACCCTGAAGCGAATATTGTAGTCGCCCCTTCTGATCATTTCATTCTATACGAAGATATATTTTTAACAAAGATCAATCAGGCCTTAGCCTATACGGAGAAGTATGAAGCACTGGTTACGCTTGGCATTGCTCCTACCCGGCCTGATACCGGATATGGTTACATCCAATACGAAAGCGCCGAGGATGGAGGAGTACATAAAGTGGTACAATTCAAAGAAAAGCCAACGTTGGAAAAAGCAAAAGCATTTTTAGCAGAAGGAAACTATGTCTGGAACGCCGGGATCTTCATCTGGAAAGTTGGATCCATTCTCAAAGCTTTACAAACACATTCTGATGAAATCTACAAGCTATTCTCGAAAAACGAAAGTGTATACAATACCCTGGAGGAAAGAGCTTTCATTGACGAACATTATCCCCATTCTCCAAATATATCCATTGACTATGCGATTATGGAACAGGCAGACAATGTATATACTATTCCAGCAGAGTTTGGATGGTCAGATTTAGGCACCTGGGCTTCATTATATGAAGCGGCGCCAAAAGATGAAAACAACAACGTCATCTCTGCCCAACAAATTAATGTCACGGAAACCACCAATAGCATTATACACATCGGTAAAGATAAACTGGCGGTAATTAGAGGACTAGACAACTTTATCGTAGTTGATGAAAGCAATGCACTATTAATATATCCAAAATCTGATGAGCAGGAGATTAAAGAAGTTGTGAAACAAATGAGTATAAACTTCGGAGACAGCTTTATTTAAACCAGCGTCTTCTGTAAAACCACAAATGATGTTATATCTGATAATGTACATGAGCACAGCTTGTGAAGCTTTGCCACAAAAAGAGCTTGATGCTATTTTAGCGGAATCCCGGTCATGGAATAAGGCCCATGAAATTAGTGGCTTTTTAGCGTACGTGGAAGGAAAGCTAAGGGGAGAAAGTCGCTGCCAGTTTATTCAAATCCTGGAGGGGCCAGAAGCAGAAGTTACGTGTATCTTTCAAAAGATTAAAATAGACCGCCGTCACATGCACCTTACAGTGATTAAAGAAGGGGCCATTTTAAACCGAAACTTTGATGCCTGGGAGATGGGATTTGAAAAGATCGACCTTAATACCAATTTTGACCTGCATGAATTCTTTGATCTAGATACTCAAACACTCGCTAATCACGGCAATATAAATAACAATATGTTGCTTGACTTTATGAAGGCTTTTAACAAGATCACCCCCTCCTCTTAACTATTTCTTAAAACTCACCAATTCAATATCATAAACCAAGGTTGAATTAGCGGGTATTTCGGGCTTTGGAACATATTTACCATAGCCAAGCGACGAGGGCACGTAGATAATGATCCGGCCTCCTGTTCTTATCTTATTGATCCCAATCTGCCAGCCTTGCATTACATTCAAAAAGTTAAAGGCCTTATTGGAAACATCATCAAACTGCTTCCCATTTAACAACGATCCTTTATAATTTACGGTTACTGTAGATGTATAAATAACAGGATCGCCCGCTCCAGGGTTTATAATCTGATAGTAAACTCCGGATTTGTCTCTCGTAGCTTCAGCGTTGATACTTCTCAAATAGTTTCTGATTAAGGCGTCTTCATCTGGCAGAGGTTGATCTTGATCAGATTTTTTACAACCCATAGAAAATAGGAATGTAAATGCAATTGCGCAAAGGATAGTTTGTTTGGTCATGTGCTGGGTTTCTTACCGTGTATCTATTCCACATAATAGGGAAATAATTATACAAAACTACACAACTTTTCACAATCTTCACACTTTTTGCACATTTATTCACATGTTTTCACATAATTTACAAGGATCCCATTATCCCCTATCTGTAAAAACCAACCTACTTTATTAACTTCAGCAAATACTGACCATAACCACTCTTGACAAGCGGCGTGGCTACCACTCTAAGCTGCTCTGCGTTGATGAAACCCATGCGGTACGCTACTTCTTCAATTGAGCCAATTTTCAAGCCCTGACGCTCTTCAATCACCTGAACAAACTGTCCGGCTTGCATTAAAGAGTTGAACGTACCCGTATCTAACCAGGCAGTACCCCTGCTCAATACACCAACCTTCAATTTACCTTGCTCCAAATAAACCTTGTTCACATCAGTGATCTCGTATTCACCACGAGGGGAAGGCTTAATGTTCTTAGCGATTTCCACGACAGAGTTGTCATAAAAATACAATCCTGGAACAGCATAGTCAGATTTAGGCGCTGTAGGCTTCTCTTCTATAGAGATCGCTTTTTTATTATTGTCAAATTCAACGACACCGTAACGTTCCGGATCAGAAACCTGGTAAGCGAACACCACACCACCTTCCGGATCAGAACTATCCTGTAATAATTTAGACATCCCTTCACCGTAGAAAATGTTATCACCGAGAACCAAAGCTACCTTGTCATCGCCAATAAAATCAGCACCGATCACGAACGCCTGGGCAAGTCCGTTGGGTTCAGCCTGTACGGCATAAGAAAACTTACAACCGATCTTGCTACCATCGCCGAGCAACTTTTCGAAGTTCGGCAAGTCATGAGGAGTAGAAATGATCAAAATCTCGTTGATTCCCGCAAGCATCAATGTAGACAACGGATAGTAGATCATCGGCTTATCATAAACCGGCATCATTTGTTTACTCATTACTAAAGTAAGTGGGTGCAAACGTGTTCCACTACCACCAGCGAGAATTATACCTTTCATATTGTTAATTTTTCTATACACGTCACTAAACTATCTCTCCAATACGGCACTTCCATACCGAATACCCCTTTAATCTTGCTCTTATCCATTACCGAGAACTTAGGCCTTGTAGCTTTCGTTGGATATGCAGATGTAGGAATGGGATTAACCTTAACCTGCGTTCCGCTGATGTCGAATATTGCTTTCGCGAAATCATACCAGGAGATAGCACCTTCATTGCTGTAATGATAAACACCAAATTCTCTTTTGCCAGATTCGATGATATCAAGTATTGCCCCTGCTAAATCTACAGCATAAGTAGGTGAACCAATTTGATCTGCGATGATGTTCAACACATCCCTTTCAACCCCAAACTTCAGCATACTCTTTACAAAGTTGTTTCCGAATTCAGAATACAACCAGCTGGTGCGCAAAATATAATGCTCCCCTAAGTTAGCAATGATGTCTTCCTCCCCTTCCAGTTTAGTTAAACCATACACACTAATTGGCTCAGCCAGGTCATCCTCTTTCAGCAGCTCCATGATGTCACCCTGAAAAATAAAATCTGTAGAAATGTGAACCAGGACGGCGTTGAACTCCTTACAAAGCAGCGCGATGTTTAAGGCCCCAGTTTTGTTTACTGCCCTACAAATGTCAACTTCATCTTCCGCTTTATCCACAGCGGTGTAGGCAGCACAGTTAATAACGTACAAGGGTTTTACCTTTGCGAATAATTCTTTTAAACCTGCAACATCGAGGATATTTCCTTCACTTTCGTCAGGAAATTCCAAGAAGTCAATATTTCTTTCAGCGGCAACAGCTTTCAGGCATTGCCCCAACTGTCCCGATGCACCAAGTACAAGTGTTTTCATTTTATATATCTTTCGTCATTGTAAGGCCCTCGTCCCGACGGCGAAGGCCGGTACCTCAAACCGCTCCAATCCTACCAAGCGCTAAATCTTTCTCGCTTAAACTTCTTGCGGCTTCTGGGATACCCCAATCGATCCCTAAACTTGGGTCATTGTATATAATTCCACCTTCAGAAGCCTTATTGTACGTATTATCACACTTATACGCAAAGACTGCTGTTTCGCTTAATACAGAAAACCCATGCGCAAAACCTCTCGGTACGTAAAACTGCAAATTGTTCTCCCCTGTAAGCTCCACAGCAACCCACTGACCATAGGTATCAGAACCTTCGCGGATATCCACTGCCACATCCAGTACACTTCCTTCGATAACACGGACAAGCTTAGCTTGCGCATGTTCTCCTTTTTGGAAATGCAATCCCCTGATCACGCCATACGTAGAAGCACTTTGATTGTCCTGAACAAAATGACCATTCTGTCCGGTTAATTCCTCAAACTTAGGTTCGTTAAAACTTTCGAAGAAATAACCCCTGCTGTCTTTGAATACTGAGGGCGCTATGATAAAGCATCCTTTTAACTTAGTTTCTGTGACTTTCATTTACTAATTCTTGGGAGATAAATACGTCAATTAAGAGCATGATACCTATTTATAATTTTTTTGTTAATTTAATATTAATAATCAATTTTAATTATTAGGTTAGGAATTCAAATAAAACGAACCAAATTGATCATGAGCTTAATCACCCTATCAATCACCACACCTTTCGTTCTCTCCTGGATTTGGCTTTACATCGAAGCTAAACGAGCATTTATTGTCGAACAAGATTCTCCCTTTTAACAGGGGAGAATCTTGCAAATCACCTATCTTTCAGCGTATTGGTTCTCGTAATAAGATTTGTAGTTACCTGAGGTAACGTTATTCAACCATTCTTCATTTTCAAGATACCAATCAACCGTTTTCGCTAAACCTTCTTCAAATTGTAAGCTAGGTACCCAATCCAGTTTCTCCTGTAATTTAGTAGAATCGATGGCGTAACGCAAATCATGACCAGCACGATCGGTAACATAAGTAATTAGCTTTGCAGAAGAACCCGCCTCCCGACCAAGCTTCTCATCCATAATGCCACAAAGCAGCATAATCAGGTCGATGTTTTTCCATTCATTGTGGCCACCGATGTTATAGGTTTCCCCAGTTTTAGCCTGATGAAATATTACGTCAATCGCACGGGCATGATCTTCCACCCATAACCAGTCGCGCACATTCTCCCCTTTACCATAAACAGGTACCGGTTTATTATTTTTAATATTATTGATTGCCAAAGGAATTAACTTCTCCGGAAAATGGTGAGAACCATAATTGTTAGAACAATTAGAGATCACTATATCCAAGCCATAAGTATCGTGGTAGGCGCGAACGAAATGATCTGAACTTGCCTTAGAGGCAGAATAGGGACTATGCGGATCATAGGCTGTAGATTCTGTAAACATCCCTGTTTCACCTAAAGCACCATATACCTCATCAGTGGAGACATGATAAAAACGTTTCTGCTCATAATCCCCTTTCCAGTATTCCCTTACCGCATTTAGTAAATTCACGGTTCCAATAACGTTGGTCATCACGAAAGCAGTAGGGTCAGTAATGGAACGATCCACATGAGATTCTGCTGCCAGATGGATGACCGCATCGAAATTCCCCTTTTCAAAAATGCCATTCATTTCAACAGCATCGGTGATGTCGGCCTTTATGAACGAATAATTAGGCTTATCCTCTAGATCAGTAAGGTTAGCTAGATTACCGGCATAAGTTAATTTATCAAGATTAACAATATCATACTCGGGATATTTGGTTACAAACCTGCGGACTACATGAGAACCTATAAAGCCAGCACCACCAGTTATTAAAATCTTTTTTGTCATGTCTACTTATTATACGTTTGAAAATCTTTATGGTCTTTCGCGAACAACACAGATTCAGGCAGAGATTTGAAATAATCGTATGTAATTTTTAAACCTTCTGCCCTGCTTACTTTTGGCTCCCAACCTAATATTGCCCTGGCTTTGGCGATATCGGGTCTTCTTTGTTTCGGATCATCAACCGGAAGATCCCGTAATACCAGCTTTTGTGAAGTTCCGGTTAACTTGATAATCTCTTCACCAAATTGCTTGATGGTGATTTCATCCGGGTTACCGATGTTCATTGGCTGGGCATAATCACTTAGAAGCAGTCTATAGATCCCTTCTACCAAATCGTCGACATAACAGAAAGAACGAGTTTGAGAACCATCACCAAAAACGGTTAAATCCTCGCCCCTTAAAGCTTGTCCGATAAAAGCAGGCAATACACGCCCGTCGTTCAGTCGCATTCTTGGCCCATAGGTATTGAAAATCCTAACAATTCTGGTCTCCAAACCATGGAAGGTATGGTAAGCCATTGTTATAGCTTCCTGGAAACGTTTTGCTTCGTCGTACACCCCCCTTGGCCCTACCGGATTTACGTTACCCCAGTATTCTTCAGGTTGTGGATTTACATTTGGATCACCATACACTTCAGATGTGGAAGCGATCAGCATCCTTGCACCTTTATTTTTCGCTAGGCCCAAAAGGTTGTGTGTACCCAATGAACCTACCTTTAGTGTTTGAATAGGAATCTTCAGGTAATCAATTGGACTTGCCGGAGAGGCGAAGTGCAAAATATAGTCTAAGGGACCAGCTACATAAACAAACTTAGAAACATCATGATGAGCGAATTCAAAGTTTTCTAAGGGAAACAAATGCTCAATGTTTTGTAAATCACCGGTAATCAGGTTATCCATTCCGATAACATGGTAGCCTTCTTTAATAAATCTATCGCAAAGGTGAGAGCCAAGAAAGCCTGCAGCACCTGTAATTAAAACTCTTTTACGTGTCATAGGAATAATAAATTATCTAACGCCGATTGATGTCACCTTAAATCCAATAGCTCTCAATTTTTCAGCATCCAAAATATTTCTACCGTCGAAAATCTTTGCTGGTTTTAACATGCTATCATAAATACGTTGCCAATCATAACCTTTAAACTCATCCCACTCTGTTAATACGGCAATGGCATGTGAATTTTCGCAGGCTCTGTAAGGATCTTCAAAAACCTTAACATACTCCGCATTCTCTTCAGGAGTACGAGTATGCAAATAATTCAAATCACCGAATACCTGAGCTTTTGTCACTTTGGGATCATACACCCTGATCATCGCCTGCTCATTTAGCAGCTCATCAGCCACATAAATTGCGGCAGATTCGCGCGTATCATTGGTGTCTTTTTTAAATGCCCAGCCAAGAAAGGCAATCTTCTTTCCTGAAACCGTATTATAAAGATTCCTTACAATGTTCAGGGCAAAGCGTTTCTTTTGGTGATCATTCATGATGATGACCTGTTCCCAGTAATCGGCAACTTCCTGCAAACCGAAGGAGCGGGAAATATAAACCAGGTTTAAAATATCTTTTTGGAAACAGGAACCACCAAAACCGACAGATGCTTTTAAGAACTTAGAACCGATACGGCTATCCGTACCAATCGCTCTTGCAACTTCGTTGATGTTAGCTTCTGTTTTCTCACACAACTCAGAAATGGAATTGATTGAAGAAATCCTTTGCGCTAAATAGGCATTAGCAACTAATTTAGAGAGCTCTGACGACCATACGTTAGTGGTTAAAATACGCTCGAGAGGAATCCAGTTTGCGTAAACATCCACTAAAGCTTGAACTGCCTCTTGACCTGATTCCGTTGAATCACCACCAATCAATACCCGATCAGGAGTCAATAAATCTTCGACTGCAGTACCTTCAGCTAAAAACTCAGGATTAGACAACACTTCAAATTTGACTCCATTGCCTGTATTTGCCAATATATCACGAACAGCTTCGGCAGTACGAACGGGTAAAGTAGATTTCTCGACAATAATCTTATCAGATGTAGAAACACGTGCAATTTGACGGGCACACAGTTCGATCCATTTTAAATCTGCACCCATGCCTTTACCGGCACCATATGTCTTAGTTGGAGTATTTACAGAAATAAAAATCATTTCGGCTTCAGCTATCGCTTTATCAACATCTGTTGAAAAAAACAGATTCCTACCTCTCGCTTCAGCAACCACTTCACTAAGTCCTGGCTCATACACTGGAATATTGTTTACATCCTCATCATTCCATGCAGCGATTCTTGCTTCATTCAAATCGACGATGGTTACTTTAATATGGGGACATTGTTTAGCAACAACAGCCATTGTTGGTCCTCCAACATACCCTGCACCAATGCAGCAAATATTAGTGATGTTTTTCATTTAAGAGTTTTAAGGTTATATGCAATAATAATTAAACACTAGCAATCTTTCATAAAGTATTTACAACTAGTGGTATTAAATTGTAAAAAAAAGAGCACTTAGTGTCAATAGTACACAAATATAGTTATTTACCTCTTTATGAAATTACAAATTTATGTAAGCTGCCGAAATACACAGCTTACTTTCAACTAAGTTAATTTTAACACAAATGGAAATAATTATTCAAGTTCCCTTTATTAAATGATTTGTAGTCCATTTTTAGTAAGCCACTGATTCTAAGCCGTAGCAAATACTAAAGTGATCGGCTCGGATGAAATAGGGATGAAAGAAAATGGCAAGTTAAAATAGTTCTGAACTTGGCAGAGCAAGTTTGCCAATTATATTACTGCTTCTAAAAACAGGGGATCTAAAACAGCTGAAGCTAATTTTCCTTCCAGAAAAAAAACATCAAACACAGGAACTATCAATTCACTTTTCTTTACCACATTGACATCCCCTCACATAACAACAATTCTGAACAGCCCATCCGAATTATTAAGATCAAACTCAAAGTCTCAGGTATGTTCAAATCTGTAAAGAAGGACAGAACTACGTAATCATTCGTTCTAATACAGATACATTCAAGAAAAATCAACAGGCTATTATTAATGCTTTCTTTACTATTGCTTCCTCAAAACACAACCTAAATGGTTACTCAAAAATGATGAATACTTAGTGTGATTTTTACACATCACCTTATCCTGAGGCAATTTTTTATATATTCGTATTGCTATCGTTACAATACTTAGTCCTGTATACCAAGAGGTTTGAAAAGTATTGACTAAGGCGTTACTAAAGAAAACATGTATCTATCACAAAACAGAAATTTTGGTTATTTAGCGCTAGTGGGAATTATATTCACTATGCAAAGCAATAAAGTCAGTGCTCAGGTACGCTCACTTAAATCGTTTTTTGAGGTTCAAGCGATTGCGTCTAGCACGAAAGATATTCCTTTCTGGATGAGATCAAATCAGTATGGCTCCGTGCCAATTACTGGACTTTCATCAGCTTTGACAGCAAATTTCATGAAAGAATATGAATCGTCTGCCCAGCAATACTCCTCAAATCAACCAAAGTTATTTGATTGGGGGTTTGGTTTCGAAAGTAGGGTAAATGTTGGACAGCAATCTACCGCAACAATAATTGAGGCCTACGGAAAAGCGAAGTTTAATATTTTTCAACTTAAGGTAGGTAGAACCAAGGATGTAATGGGTTTAAATGGTGATACCATATTAAGTTCAGGTAATTTTGCGCAATCGGGAAATGCTTTAGGAATTCCAAAAATCGAATTATCAATTCCTAGCTATTGGAGACTCCCATTCTTTAAGGGATTGTTTTCATTGAAAGGTAGCTTTAGCCATGGATGGGTTGGATCTGCCCGAATTTTAGATAGCATTGAATCGCTGCCTCCGAGCAAAGAAGTCTTCTACATTAATAACAACATGCCAAAGACTTTTTTTCACCAAAAATCATTATATATACGATTAGGTAAGGCAAATTGGAACCTGAATCTTATCGGTGGATTTAATCATCAAGTATTTTGGGGAAATGAAAGGTCAGCTTATGGATCAAATTTTAAACTATCTCCATTAGAAACTTTTTTTTATGTTGCAACGGGAAAAGCCTATGGTAGTCTGGGCGTGCCGAAATCGAAGATTGGGAATCAGATAGGGTCAATAGACGTCGGGGCTGAGTATAAATTTAATAGTTTGAAACTATTAATCTATAGGCAAAATTTCTATGATGTAGGGGCTTTATCTAAACTCGCGAATATCCGTGATGGACTTAACGGAGCAGCAATTGAGAATATAAAGATGCATCCATCTAACGGATCCCTTCAATGGAAGAAAATGCTTATTGAGCTTTTCTATTCCAAAGATCAAGCAGGCTATCCCTGGTCTATACCAACGAAGTCTGGAGATGAAGACTATTATAATAGTTTTTATTATAAGGAAGGCTGGTCTTATAAAGGAAGTGGTTTAGGCAATCCTTTAATATCAAAAAGAGACGATGTAAGGGATGGGCAGGCAGAACGTGAAATCGAATATTTTTCAAATAATCGTGTCATTGCAGTCCATTTAGGCTTTGAAGGTGAAATATACAATTGGAGCTTTAAAACAAAGCTAACACAGTCATGGAACTATGGAACATTCGGTACAAGCAAATATGGCAGTTCTACGGGTTCGATTAGGAGTGAGCAAAATAACAACATTTTTAAATCTGTAGCGCAGTCTTCGTATTATTTAGAAGCCCTAAAAAATATAGGCAATAAATATCAGTTAGGCTTTGTAACAGCCTTTGACAATGGTCATCTGCTGAGGAACTCCTTTGGCCTGGCAACCAAATTAAAAAGAAGCTTTTAAAAAAATTTTATGAATACTGGTGATGGCAACGTTAAATTTTTAAGCAGTTTAAGCTGAACTGTAGGCAAGTTAATAAACCGAAATATACTTATTTGGTTAGAATATTGGTTTGCAGCAAAAACAAAGTTTCCAGTAGGATCAACAGCGAAGTTTCTCGGACCCACCCCCCCTGTATCAAAGCTGGACGAATACGTTAATTCACCCGTTACCTTATTTACTGAAAAGACCGCGATTTGGTTAGCGTCTCCTCTATTTGAGGCAAGCAAGAAGTCTCCAGAAGGCATTAAATGCAAATCAGCTGCACTATTAGCGCCCATGTAATCCTTATTCATTAAAGGTACTTCCTGCTTTAATTTCAGGATCCCATTGTTCCACTTAAAAACATATATGTTAGCATTTATCTCTCCAATGACATACACGAATTCTCCATCATTTGAAAAAATTAGATGCCTTGGGCCGACACGCTCCTTAAAAATAAACTGGTTGACGCTGGAAGTTTGAACACTTTCATGGATTGCGTTTTTATTATATTGAAATACTGATATTGTATCTGTTCCCAAGTTCGTCACTAAAAGAAACTTATTATCTGGCGAAAGAATTACAGCATGGAAATTTGACTCACAATTTGCTTTAGGTAATTCATTGACCACTTGGCTCTTTGTACCTAATATTCCAAACGAAATGAATGGACGTACAGATAAACTTCCTGACCCATAATTTGCAACAAATGCATGATTTAAATCTTTATCAGCAGAGATATAACAAGGAGATGATCCATTGGAACTATACTGGCCTAAAATCTTTGGAGCTGATAAGTTACTAATATTCAGAACTGTAATTTTATCATCATCCGTTCCGCTTTCATTGACTGCTAGAAGCAAATCTCCTGATGTTAAACAGTATGAGGGGTTTGCCACTTGTAAGGTGCTTATTATTTGAATGTCAATCGTATCCGAACAAAACTCAAAAAAAGACAAACCTATATCCGAAGTTGGACTCGTATAACAACCAATAACGAAATTTAGCTTCGTCATCTAGTATGTATTCCTTTAATTGAATTCAAATGCATTGCGTACTGATCAATAATAATTTCCCAATCATATAGATTTTTAATCTTATCTAGATTGCAACCCAACATATTTTGATAATTTAAATCTTCTTTCCTAACTGACAATAATGAAGTGGCTACATCTTGCTCACTTTTGAAATATATGGCGTCAGCCCCCAATATATATTTATTAAATGGATTATTGTTTGCGCAAATTAAGCTCCTTGATGCCATTGCTTCGAGCAAGGACGGATTCGTTCCACCAACAGTATGTCCATGAAAATATAGATTTGAATAAAATCGGAGATTATTAAGAACCTCAATATCGTAGATTCCTCCTGTGAATTTTATATTCTTCACCTTCGCAAACTTTTGCTTAAGCATATTTCCATAAGGCGTTTTATGATTACCAATTACTAAGAAAGGCCGGCTCATCCCTGCAGCTTGAACACCGTCAAGAATTATTTCAATGCTATTTTCAGGCTCCAAGCGAGCAATTAGCATATCGTAAGAATGTGGCTGAATGCTATATTCTTCTAAACAATTTACGGCAGGACTCTCAAATAAAGTTGCACCATATGCAATGAAGGTCGAGCTTTTTTTGTATTTGTCAAACATGTAATCTTGAATACCGATAGAATCAGAAATTAAGTGGTCACTGTATCTTGTACCTAATTTCTCAGCATACTTCAAGAATTTTCTTACTCGGTTTGAGTATTTGGTTCTTTTCCACTCTAAACCATCCATATTAGTAGTCACTACGCTTTTTTTAGGAAGTAACCATCCCCAAATTGAACTGCTTGTATAACCTAACTGTAGGATTATGTCGCACTTACGTTTTCGAACATCTAGAATGCAATTGAAATCATAAATAAATTGTCCTGGTGTACCGAGTTTTTCTTCAGGATTGTAACAATGTACAATTTGTACACCGTTCCATGAATTATCTTGATACGGATGGTCATGTCCGTTATAGACTATTACTTCAAAACCTCGCTTAACAAGTCCCACTGCTAAGTATTCAGCGCATTGCTCAAAGCCTCCATAATGGTTTGGAATACCTCGGGTACCAATTATCGCTACAATCATTTCGTATTAAATTTTAAGTCGTCAATTAAGATATCGGAAAACTTACCTGCTATAGATGTCCAGTTGAATTTTGCGTCAACTGCTTGCTTTATTTCCGCAAAAGGATAATTACAATCGTTAAGGGCGATTGACAAAGTTGCAGCAAGCTCTCCAGGAGTATTGGGATTAAACAAATATTTAAAAAAGGTGAATTCTGACATGGCCGTCTGATTTGAGCATACTACCTTGCAATTATTCACAGCAGCTTCGATCGGGGGTATTCCGAAGCCTTCAGCTAAAGATGGGTAAACGAAGCATTCCGCCTGCTGATAAAATGCATGCAAATCACTCCACCCGATCCCTTCAAGGAAAAATATATTAGGCTTAATTGCTTCTTCGATAAGCGCATGAACATCTTTATAAGCATCAATTTCGATACTTTCTTTTTTACTTCCAATTAGTACCAATTTATAACCTTGTTCGTACAATTCTAATTGTAAGTATGCTTTTAATAATCCAATGTGATTCTTTCTAGGTTCGTATCTACTCACAAAAAGAATATATTTGTTGATGCCATATTTCTCGGCAATATCAATCTTCGAAGACTCACTCTCCGACACGGCATTTGGAGTGACATGAATACGGTTCAAAGCGATTGAGAATCGGTTATGAATATCAAGTTTTGAGTATTCAGAAACAGTCAGTATAACTTCCGAACGCTTTGCCGAAAGTAGAAAAAGTATTTTTCTACTTATCCGATAAGACCACGGAAAATGTTGTTTAAAATCCAGAAATAATAGATCATGTACCGTATTTATGAACTTGCAATTTTTTACAAAAGGTACAATGTATTGGAAGTGTGCATAATCGTAACCACCTTCTTTAATTATTTTCGGATATTCGACAAACAGTCTTTTAATCCGTGAATGCCCTTGAAGTTTTACAAACTTAAACCTGGTGTCAGGAAATAAAACCTGAAGATTCTCAACGTCGTGAGCACATAGTGAAACTTCAAACTCCTCAAACTTTACAAGCTCAGTATAAAGACCATGAATGTACGTTGCCGTGCCTTGAAAAGATTGATCAAAAATATGCGAATCTACTAAAATCCTTATTTTTTTACCTTTCATTTACTTTCAATTATTGCTTTTTTGACTCCAGAAATTAGTTTTGATCCGCTTACAGACGGAGTTAAATATGCGCCTTCCCCCACCTCGTTCCATGCATATATCAACCCAATTTTTTCAGTGCTGGTCTTTGATGAATTTATCCGCAACCATGATATTAATCCTTTTACGGACCTATAGGTAGAAAGTCCAGAATACCCAACGAAGTACGGCTTCGTATCATATCTATTTTCATTAGTTGCCCATGGTCGCGGGTCCCAATTCAAAGTCGTTACTGGTAGATACTTTAACTTTGACATACTAGAAATTTTTGTCCATAAATGGAACTCATTAATTCGCATACTATCTATCGGCACCTGTAATTTCTTTGACTTCAGTCCTGCATTATGGTAATTATATCCTGTAATTAAATCCACGCCGACCATTTCGGCTAGACGTATTTCTGATTTTTCAGCCGATAAACACGTTGCAATAGACACTCCGTTAAGTCCATTTTTTATCGCTTTAGCTCTAATTGAAGCAAAGGCTGCTCGAACCGAGTCTATAGATCCAAAATCGTCAACCAATAATTTGACGGAAAAAATAATCAACAAGGGCTTACCGTCAACTTTCAAATAATTACCGGACATGAAATGATCTATCCACACCGGCTCAACTGTTTTCCATTCCTTTTGTGATATACTAAACCCCTGATGATTAACTATGGTTAAGCAATATTTGAATCCAGTGGAAACCTTCGACTTTTTAAAAAGTGCAAGTGCGTTGTTTAATGGTTCTGCTTTATAATTATCTGAGCCTGAGTTGTACCAGCAAAAACTAAAGAATGAAAGGCCCGCATTACGAGCCATTTTGACTTGCTCATCAAAGATCTTTTGAGTGCTAGTAATCCAACCCCACTTTGGCATTCTATTTTTATAAGTAGTTCTTAAAAGCGGTGTGATATGGTATGGATAGGCTCCTGTCCATCCATCAAAGTAGTAAGCACCTAAAATAACGGGTGTTGGCTGTCCTCTAACTAAAGTTCCAGAAAATATAAGTATGAATAAGATTATTAATTTGAACATATGTCTCTTAGAATTTATGACCTATTAATAATGCACTTTTTATATAGCCACTGAAATATTTAGATTTTATCTGGGCAGACATGTCCTTCTGTAAATCAGAATATCTATATATTCTCATCTTTGTCATTGCCGTCACTAACAAAGCTTTTACTATTTTTAGGCTAAATCTTAACTTGCTCATTCCAAGATCAACCAACACCTCAGACTGACCGTGTTGAAAGGCGTAGGAAAGTATGTATTCCTGTTCTAATTTTTCGTTAATCTTATGATAAACAACGAGGTTTGGTTCATAATTAATTTTATAGCCTTTAGATTTAGCTCTATTAAGATATTCCACTTCCTCCCCACCAGCTAAATTTTTCCCTTTTCTTCCAAGATTTATATTATAACCGCCAACTTCGACTGCTACACTTTTCCGCATGGTATAGTTTGCGCCCATCACCTTTGATACATCCATAGGCTGGTTTCCAAGATCAAACACACTAGATAGATAATAAAACTCTGGAGCCAACCAGTGAGGTATTTGAACTTTGTATGGAAGGACTTTACCGCCAACAATATTACAATCGCTTTCCGAATAAAGGGCTTTACATATTTCGAAGTAGTTAGAATTAAGTTCTATATCATCGTCCAAAAATAAGAGTATTGTATTCTGCGATTCTTTAATAGCCCGATTGCGAGCATATGATAAACCTTGATTTGCTTCAAGAACATACCTCACGTTTGTGAAGTTACGTACAGTTTCTTTTGTATTGTCAGTAGAATTATTGTCTATTACTATCAATTCATATTTTCCGTTATCAGGCATTATACTCAAGATAGACACTAATGATTCTTTAAGAAGGTCACAGCGATTGTAGGTGCAAATAATAACACTAAAAGTTAACATCTGATATCAGCTAATTATTTATAATTTTTAAAAAAAAATTTAAGCTCTGAAAGACCCAAATACATAGCACCAAGTAGAGATGTGAGAAATCCAAATTGAGCATTTTCAGAAACTATATTGTTTAACCTTATTTTCTCTATAAGTCTTAAGGGCGATTGCTTGACAGTTTGAAGTATCCATTTTAATTTTTCAAAGCTATTCGTAGGATCCGGAATACGGTTTTGTTTGAAAAATATCTTAGCCCATTGTAAGTACTCCACATTAGCTAACACTTTCCTAGTAACAATTGAGCTATCAGTCACAGAAGCGGAAATATTCTTAGTGCTTAATCTCCAATAAACTTTCGCATATGGTATTGTTTTTATTGGATCGAGACCAGCAAACTTTATCCAAGTCGCATCGTCAGATCCCCACGCCAAATCAAACCTTTCAAACCCATTTCTACTTTCAAAAAGGCTGCGCTTGAAAATATACTCAACTATTGTACTTGACAATTTCAATTTAATTTTCTCCGAAAAAATATTAACGCCATGCATGTTTTCTGAAAAGGGCTTGCATTGATGCGAAACGTCACCCACTTCGTTTATTATGTCAATATTAATATGCAACAGCGCTACAGATTGATCCTTTTCAATAGTTGAATAGAACGACTCGACACAATTTTCTGACATTATATCATCATCAGAAAACAACCATAGCCACTCCTCATCTTGAGTCATTTCAATGCATCTATTCCATTGACCAACCAAGTCACCCCCCCCCATATTTGCTGAAAACGTTTTGTAGACGATATTTAACCTATCGACGTATAAGTTTACAATAGGTTCAAGGTCATAAAGACTTGCGTCATTTCCGATATATAAAGTAAATCTTTTACAAGTCTGATGAACTATCGATTCCAACGCTTGATTTAAAAAATCTGGTTTATAAGCCGGAATGATGATAGCGAGATTATTAATTTGCATAGTCATATTTATTTGCCAATTCAAGAAGTTGATTTTTATAAAAGTCGTAACTAGTTCTATAATTAAAATTCTCTATTACCATCAAACGTGCACCTAAAGCTAGTTTTTTTTGCAGTTCTTTATCATTGGAAAGCTTAACTACTTGTTGATAAAAATCATGAGCATTTTCTGCATGTAAATAGTGTAAACCGTCAACGCCAGGAATTCCTTCTATACCTACATTATTGGTGATGACAGGAATTCCAGACTTCATTGCATCTAAAACTTTTATTTTGATGCCTGCACCAAGCATCAGTGGAACGACAGAACAAAAACAGCCACTAAAAATGGTGGTCGGATCCTTCACGAAACCTTTTAATACAACATTATTATATTTTGAGAACTCGGCTTTAGTAACGTCATTCAAACCTCCACCTACAACAATAAACTTCAAGGCACCCAAAAAAAGATTATCCAGTTTTTCCCAAACATTTTCTAAAAACCAACGAAGAGCCTGCACATTCTCAACCCTGCCTAGAGCACCAAAATACATTATATCTTTTTTTTCTATGACCGGATTGATTTGATAAGAGTCATAAAATGGGGATATGACATATGTATCTTTGACTGAAAACGTTGGTTCGTTTATCAACAGCAACCGATCCTTTTCATTCAGAATGACAACATGATCAAAGCTATTTAAATGCTTGATTTCCATTTTTTTATATTGATCAATGTAAATTTTAGAAAAATACTTATTACTATGTTTCTGTTGAAAATAGCGCTCTACCGATTGGAAGGTTACGTCATGACACGAGGCAACGGTTTTACTTTCGGGAAAGACCGTCTTTATCTCGTCTATCCAATAAATTATACGTGGAAATTCAACTATTATCATGTAAGGATTTAATCCAGCTAGCTTCAAATTATTTATACCTCTTACAAGCCTCTCTTTCGCAAAATTATCTGTAATATAGTACTTTGGGGAGAAGGCTTTCAGGAATGGGTATAAAAATTTAAATCGGAAATAATCATAACTTTTAAGTATTAGTCCTTTAGTAGCAAATACAGAGTAAATTTTTACTTTACTAAATTGACTTATCATCTTGGAATAATCACTATCATTGTCTCCTAAGTAACAAATTGTTATATCAAAACATCCTTCCTCTATAAATTTGGTAGTGTAAAAATTAACTGTTTTAGCTCCGGCATTACCAACGTTTTCGTGAAAAGCCAATGGAGAAATAATCAAGATAGAAGTCCTAGACATGTGATTCGTTAAGAGGTTAATTTCATGGGAATCTCAGAGATTATTTCTGATTCCGACTCCTTGAAATGAACGATAAAAACAATAATTAATATAAAGAGCATAAATAAAAAGTTTTCAAAATAAAATCCTAGTAATGACTCACTTGCACCAGCCCATGCAACGAAAACTAAAACAGCGCTAATTAAAAGTTTATAATTCCGATTCTTTCCCAAAGCCGAAACTGAGTTGAATACTTTCACAAAGAAAACAACATAAATTATAAGTCCTATATAACCGTAATCATATAAAATAGTAAACAAGGAGCTATGAGAAGTGGCATTAAAAGCTTCGTTTTCATAATTAACAAATTCTCCTGACCATTTCAAAGATTGACCACTTCCATAATGTCCATATTCACCCAGGCCTATAAGATCTAACATTTTGAAATTGGAAAAGTACAGAAACGACAATCCCCAGATAACTGCCCGGAAATTCCCAGATTTTATATCATCAGCTGACCTAGCAATTGCATCCAATCCAAGTAACTCGCTAATATAAGGTACTAGGAACAGAAATATAAGAGGTCCTGCAAGCAAAAGCGCTAAGAATAAAGGCTTAGATGCCTTTAGAAAGGCACCTTTGAAAAAAACCATTACAATGGTTAGGATAATAGGCAGAATCAAGGCTATGCGGGTATCAATCAACAAAAGCTTAATGAAGCACAAAATTACAGAAGCAAACATAAAAGTATTCCTTTTTTTTTGCACGAATAAGAAAAACAGCAAGACTAATACTATAATTGCTAAATTAAACGCATAATTATTAAAGCTAGTTGAAAGGGGGAACCGAACCCTATTTGTTTCTATGCCGATATTTGATAAAACTACTGCAGCATCAATGCTATCGTCAACCAATCCAGATTGTCTTGCTTTAATACCAAGTATATATAAAGCAAAATTTAAAGCAAAGTACAAGATGGAAGGAAGTAATAACAGATAATAGATACTTTTGTAAAAATTTAATTTATAGACATTTTTCTGTTTATATCCAATGGAGACTATGATGAAAATAAAACTTATAAAGAATAAGACTCTTAATACTACAGCAGACAGATTCTCAAAAGTCATCGTCGTATAGTTGCTTCTAATCATTCCTATAATTAACATACATCCAAAAACCGCAAAATAACTGTTGCTTTTAAAAAAAGACTTGACTGCAACCGAGGAGTAATATCTTGGGTATAAACAAAGAATTGTTATTAAAGGGAGAAAACGGAATTCAACTCCAAGAATAACTTCCAGATGAATTAAGAAAACAAATATTACAAATGTAACAAACTTCATTTCGTTTCTGAGTATCTATCCATTAGCACTTTTGTATAACTAAAATGCATCATATTAAATTTCTTACCATTATCCTCAGCCTCTTTCAACATCATCTCAAGCACATCGCCATGTACATTATTAACATATTGAGCTGGGTTATTAGCAGGAACAAGAAATTCGAAGAAAGCCGGATGCAATGTTTTTAATTGTGGAACCAAATCTGTATAAAACTGCTTATCAGAGTTTGTCCAAAATAACTTAGCATCAGGAGATCTGCCGTCAAATCCCCAAAGAAAGACATTGTTTGAAAAATAACAAGCTAAAGGCAACAATAATAGATTAAGAACATTACCCATTTCTGGTAGCTCAAATTTAGTTTCAATGACATTAAAAACCGTCTTAACACTACCCATCGGAATTGGAATTAGTCGATCATGGAAGTCAGAAAATTCTTTCAATAAAAATTTATAGTGAATCTCAGGAAAAACAAAAAGCGTGTCAGTTGTTTCCGACAATCTTTTTTGTAAGTCCTTTCTAAAACTAATGGCAAAATCAGAAATTCCAAAGTGATAAATAGCGTCTCCTGCGACAATGAAATGAGGCTGGATATGCCTCCATAAGCTTGCGTCTTTTACAATTGTATTACTTACGATTCTTATTCCATCGCTCCAATCAATGGTATCAGCTTTCTCAAGCGACGGACCAGTTCCAAGTATATATGCCTTTGAAAACTTAAGTCGCAAGTCATCTTTGCGCTTTTCCAACACCTTTCTTACTTTTACTCTATTCAGCAATATTTCTGTCTCATTCTGCAAAGTCAAAATTCGGTGATATTCCCAACCCTCGTCGTAGTTTGTTTGGTGATTCAATATAAAAACATGTTTATATTTGAACCTAAGCAACCTATGAGGGGGCTTATTAATGAAAGCAATCAATTTATAATTTAAATAGTCAGCTAAAGTCAAATCTGAATCTCCAACTACCTCAAAAGCTATCTCAAAGAATTTTAAGCGTTCAATAATTGCGTCAGTAGTCTCGACGTTAGCTTCTGCCTTATCTAGGTCAGTTAACACAAGCTTTAAGGATTGCTGATTTTTTGTCTGGTTAAAGGTTCGAAACCTTGCAATTCTTAATAATGATTTAATAAAATTTTTCATGAATAAAAATATATTAGAAAAAATGAACCGACCACAAAAAATGCAAGAGCTAAAAGAAATCCTTTAGCCTCGAATTTTAATAAATTTATTTTGTAAGTCTTTATAGAGATCCAGGCTGCATACCAGCAATAGAAGCTCAGATAAGAAACTATTAATGAAACTGGAATTGCAGCAATACCAAAGTATTTATACGACAAAAACAAAGTTACCACATAAATACCTGCGCTAACTCCATCTGCAATATGCGACTTAATGACGTTTCCCACCACTTGCAATTGCACATGCATCGCTCCATACCTGTGTAACATAAATGCAAAGCCCATTAGTACCCATGTTTTAGAATCAACAAATGAAGTCTGGCTTTTAAAGATCTTCAAGGCAATCGGGAATAAAAAACCACATGCCAAAACGCCTAAAACAAACACCAAATAGCTCATCAGCATACCCTTTCTGGCATTCTCCAATAATTCCTCATTCTTATTTTTAGCCCTCAATTGCGAAAGAAAAGGAATTTTACTATAAAAGGGAGCCATAGATAAATCTCGGATCATATAAACGATTCTGAACGCCAATAGATAAGGCGCCAATACGGAGGCTTTAGTAAACTGAGCCATCGCTATATTCGTAGCATGATTAGTTCCCAAAGAAAACAAAGAAGAAAATCCTGTTTTAACAGAAGGAACTAAAATCTCTCTTTTTTTGTCTTCAGGCGTAATTAAGAAAAGATCTTGTTTATTGATTGATTGAGCCTTAAAAACTTTATCTATTACCCTTTTGTCTCTTAAACAATTAAAAAGTAGCCAAAATTGGTAACAGCAAACTAGATTTAATAAGCTTGGTTGGAAAAAATACAGCACAATAAACGCAGATATGACTGCTGCAATTGCACTTAACGCATCTAAAGTTCTAAGAAAAATTATTTTGTTTAGTCCTTCTAATACAGAAATGTAAACGCCACAATACATTCTAACTGTTGTCGTGATCAATAAGAGCCCCCAAGCAAGCCAAGCATCAGATTGCTCATTAATTTTAGATATAGGGTTCATCAATGAAAGTGTCCCAATGCTTCCCAATAGCACAAGAAAAATCAAAGCTATCACCATGTAGTACTTCCGAAAAATTGTATATAGAGTCCAAATTAGTACCCAATGAGGCTTACCATTGCTTTCACTGTTAGCTTCAAAGATATTTTTTCCACCAAAAGCATAGGCCACAAGTCGAACTAGAGTAACTCTAAACCCTGTGTCCAAGAGAAGTTGAAATACTAGGATACTATCAAACAAATACCAAACCGTAATACGTTCAGGATTTATTTTATTTAACAAAACAGGTAATACAAGTACAAAGCTTATTGCTCTCGCAAAAAAACCAAACCAGGTTGCAATCGTTGGTGTATAATACTTATCAATCCTTTTTCTGAAGAAATTATCCTTAGCTGTGACCGTCATTCGCTTGATATAAAATATTGTTATTCTAGGTCTTTCAAAACATTACTTATCCCGCCATCAATCTTCAAGTTTGCGCCATTAATAAATCCTAACTTATCCTCCGCTAGTAGCAGTGCTAATTGTGAAACCTCTTGAGGTTTACCAATTCTCTGGCTTGGGTGCATTTCATTTAATAACTTGACTTTTGCTTCATCGTTGCCGAAGCCGTCTCTAAGCATCTGGGTATCAATTGCGGCTGGACTGATTGCATTTACTCTTACTCTTCCTTGGAGATCTACTGACATCGCTTTAGTCAGTCCGACTAATGCACTTTTCGAACTTGCATAGGCAACAAACCTCTTTTTTGTCAGCTGCTGATGAATGCTAGCTATGTTTATTATTGATCCAATAGACTTGTCTAACCGGGCCAAGAAAAATTGACTAAGCATTAATGGTCCAGTCAAATTCACATTTAATGTATGATTCCAATCTGCTAGTTGAATTTCAGAAAGACTTCCTAAGATTTGTACTGCTGCATTATTAATAAGCAAAAACAATTCTGGTATTTCCATATCAAAGGTGTTCTCCATTATTTTCTTATATGCAGGATCTGAACAGTATCTATTAAGATCGAATTGAAAAAATTTGTTGCAATGTGGGGTCTCCGAATCATTTATATCTAACCCAATAACATTATAATCATTTTCTTGAAATGTCTTTGCTAATTGTCTGCCAATGCCACCTAATACGCCAGTAATTACAACAGTTTTTTTATTACTCATATTATTTTATACCTAAAAAACCAAATAAAATATCAATTGCTTTATAACTAGCTCGCAAAACCGCTTCCTTAGTGTTTGATCCATTATGTGTCCCGAAGATACATTGCTCAAATCGACGTAATTCACTATCTAAGGAAAGTGGCTCAACTTCAAAAACATCTAACCCAGCTGCACTTACCTTTCCTGTTTTCAGTGCTGCAATTAATGCGGGCTCATCTATTAAAGGCCCTCTTGCAACATTGATGAGCTTAACTCCATCTTTCATCATCTCAATAGCATCAGCGTTTATCATGTGGTAACTGGATGGTGTTAGCGCACAAGTAACAATAACAAAATCCGCATCACCAAGAAATTCAGGGAAAAGAATAATTTGATCTACTCCGGCCTCGGTTGCTGACAGTTTACTAAACGGATCGTAGGCATTAATTTTAACATCAAAACCCTTCAACCGTCTAGCTACCCCTAAACCGATATCTCCTAAGCCAATCAAAGCAACAGTCTTGTCTGTTGAAGACATACCGGGTGGCTTTATCCAATTTCCCGCACGCACCTCACGGTCGACCTTATAACTGTCTCTTAGCAAACCAGTGAAATATGCCATCGCCATATCTGCCACCTCATTACCGAACATTCTTGGCGTATTTTCTATGGGAATGCCCAGCTTCTCACATGCTTTAAAATCAACGTTATCAATACCAACTCCCCACTTAACTGCTGCGCGGAGTTTCCCTGCCTTTCCAGCCGTAAAAACCTTTTCGGTAGCAGGGTCATCCCCAATTATCCAAGCATCAACAGTAGGAACCAATTGAATTAGCTCCTCCTCGGTTAAAACCTGGATGACTTCTGGAGTAACGAGTTCAATATTTCTCTCTTCAAATATATATTTAAGCTGATCGATAGCTTTAAGCATGGGTGGGCAAGTAACAAGTACTTTCATTATTATAGATTATTAAGGTTTTTAAATAGTAATTCGGCCATAATGAAATTCAACTCGACGTCAATATCTTGGGCTTCAGCTTCCGGAAGCTCGTACATGAAGGGTCTGTCACCTATTCTATTATGCTTTCTCTCTAAAATTGCTTTTGTAAACAGATAGAAACAAGAATTCTCCTCAAAAATGGGAGGCAAGTCTTGTGTTCTTAACAAGATATTAGAGTTGTGATTTATCGGTCTAGCCAGACTGTCCCAAAATCTTACGTGCCTTCTGGTTACTGAAAACAACGAGTCATACAAAGGATACAGTTCCAAAAACTTAGCTATTGCTTCACTTAAAGTTTTTGTGCTGAGTAATGGATTAGTACTATGAGTCTGCAGATAAAATTCTGATGGCACCTGATTAATCGTATTTAATAGAACATCATTCATAGGAATAGATCCGTCTCTTAAATTTTCAGGACGTTCAAGAACTAGAACAGTAGGAAAGCTTTTAGCACATTGATCAATCACAATCGGGCTATCAGTATCTACGACTACCTGGTCTATCTGGCTGCAGTCCAAAAGAGTCTGAACTACATGATGAAAAAGAGGTTTACCCGCAAAATCTCGGTAATTTTTGCCCGGCACCCGCTCACTAGAGTGACGCATTGGCACGACGGCTGTAATTCTATTTCTTTTCATATATATATAAGTCGTTACTCTGAATAATCAATTTTTTGCCCAAAACCCATTTTACTTTCATCCACCCGTTTCTGAAATAACTTTTTCCGAAAATTATTCGGGTAGTACATCCTCATCCTCAGTGTTTCATCTGGTTTGGATTTCATATTATAGCCAAGATATGTTCCCCAGAATTGAAGCGTACGAAACATTATAATAGATAGAATTTCTTGAAAAAATCTTCTATCATGCACTGCATGAACTGCGTCGGACCAGATATTTGAATTAGTCAACCTAATGAAACTCCACAGCGTAAATTTCTCTTTTGGATATATACTCTTTAAGGCAATTGCTTCTCGCATATATCTGTTTTTAATACGGGAAGGCGTTTCTTCATGAACGTGTACAATCGCTGCAAAAGCTTCATAAGCAATAACGTACCCTTTTTCCTGAATCTTTGTTGCCCAATCTAAATCTTCCAAGCCCGTCAGTTGTTCATCATAAGGAAGTTCTTCCCAAAGAGATCTTCTTATAACTGCATTGGCATTATTACAGAAGGAAATATTTTGTTCGTAATTTGAGTGCGCAGGGAACCATTTTTTGAATAATAGCAATTCTGAATATTTAGAGACTTCATTCCCCACTTGTCTTCCATAAACAAGTGCCACTTTTTCATTTTTGAATGGTGCAGTCATCTTTTCAACCCAATCGTCATATATAGGGTATACATGAGCACTTGCAAGTATTAAAAACTTTCCCTTAGCTTTTCTACATCCTATATTTAATGCCCTTCCAAAAGAGAAATCTTCTGGCATAATACTAACAATAACTGCTCCCAACTCACTGGCAATACTTACGGTATTATCTGTAGAACCGGAGTCTACAAGTATGATTTCAACTTCATTGAAAACTGACTGCTGGCGTATCCCTTTAATCAGCTTACCAATATGCTTCTCTTCGTTAAATGAGCGGATGATAATGCTAAATAAGGGATTAATCATTTTTGATTTGAACTAGTTTAAGATTTGAATAAATTCTTGATGCGAGTAAGTGCTCCTACATCTTTCTGTTCATTTCCATAAGTACCATAGCCATAGGCATAACCATAACCATAACCATAACCATAGCCATAACCGTAACCATAGCCATATGAATTCGAAGCTTGAATATCGTTGACAACGATTCCAATATTCTTCATTTTACTATTCTTGTATAAATCTTCAACAATGTTTAACTGCTGTTTAAAAGAATAATTTTGTCTAACAAGATACATACAGACATCTACGTGTTTGCTCATTAATTGTGCATCAGTAACAATACCAATTGGAGGTGCATCAATAATAATATAATCGAATCTCTTCTTTAATTCGTCTAGAAGAAATGTTGTCTTGTCATCTAGCAACATTTCTGCAGGATTTGGAGGAACAGGACCTGAACTTAATATGTATAAATTATCGTTGAGTGAAAGGGGGTTAACAATGTCATCAATCGATAACTTTTGATCAATTATGTAGTTGGTAAATCCGATGGTGTTTGATATACCAACCTTAGCTGATAATCCTGGCTTTCGCAAATCCAATTCCATTAACAATACTTTCTTGTTTGAAAGAGCCAAAATATTACCAAGGTTTATAGCAACAAACGATTTTCCTTCACCGGACATACTTGATGTCAATAGAACTACCTTTTCACTTTCATTTTTGAAATAAAATGACAAGTTAGTTCGTAATGCCCTAAATTGTTCGGAGACAGCAGATCTAGAGCTGTTTGCCACAACTAGATTATCATTTTCTTCGTTATGGCTTATCTCCCCAATTATAGGAACATCCGTTATTTGTATTATATCATCCTTTGTTCGCACTTTATCGTTTAAAAGGTCTTTAATATAGATTAAACCAATCGGAATTGCCAAACCTGCAATGATGGCAAGGATAAAAAACATCTTCCTTTTAGGACTAAATGGGTCAACTTCTGATTTAGCCGGATCTATGGTCTTGGAATTAGCAATCGTAGAAGTCTTCGAAATAGCTGTTTCCTCGCTCTTTTGCATTAGGAAAATGTACAGCTCCTGTTTTATTTGCTGCTGCCTAGCTAAATTCAAATAATTTCTTTCAATCTGAGGTACATCTCTGACTTGAGATTCTGCTTGATTCATTTGGCTGCGGATCTTGTTCCTGGTAATAATCAAGCCATTCAGTGTGGTTGTTAAATTCGACTCAATATCTGCCCTTGCGTTTGAAATCTCTTTATCTATCAGTATAATCTGTGGGTTTTCTTCTGTTACTCCAATCAAGCGACGTGCTCGTTCGAGGGATAATTCATTATATTTTTGTACTGCGCCATTAAACACAAAATCTGCAGGAATCAAAGAACTTGGTAAAACTCTCTTATTTTTTGAATCATCTTTTAAAAATTCCTTAAGACTTTGCAAAATACTTACTTGAGTTTCAACCTTAGATAGTTCGTTCATAAACTCACTTGTATTTTGAACCAACAGCTTAGATTGTTCCGACATATCTGCCAAATTATTTTTCTGTTTGAATCCTTGAATATTACCCTCAAGATCTCCTAGCTCCTGACCTATGAAGCTCAGTCTATTTCTAATAAACTTAACCGTGCTGTCTGCAACTTCGTTTTTATCCTTTAGATTTGCTTGTACATATTTTTCGATTAGCTTGCTCAAAATATCCTCACCTTTCTTCGGTATAGGATGGGATAATGATAAGTCGATAATAGTGATTAATTTGTTTTTTACCTCCACATTAAGATCCTCGGAAAGACTCGCAACCTTAGCATCGACAGAACTAATGCTGAAACCGTATCCCAAATAAGATATAGGCTCGTTAGAGTTCCGTACAATCTTGATCACCCCTACGTCAGGCATTTTGAATGCCTTATTAAATTGTACCACTGTATCAAGTTCGCCAGAGCTAATTTTCAGGCTACTATTTTTTAGAATATTAACCTCTACTTTTGTAGATTTTATCGTATCCACAGCATTAATAAGTTGGACAGCAAATGGAGATTTATATAACTCAATCTTGGTAATGCGCCCTTTTCTGAAATAAGTGATATTTAGGTTCATATCAATGACTACCTGCTGCATCAAAAATCTAGTTTTAAGAATTTCCGCTTCGTTATCTACAGTACTTTTAGTACCTAATAATCCACCTAAATCTCCGAGGAGTGCATCACCACCCATCAAGCCAGCTCCCTTTTTTTCATCTGTAACCAATACCCTAGCTGAAATTTTATAGATAGGCGTCTTGTATCGTAAATAAACGAAGGCAAGCGCAAGGCATACCAAAACAGAAAGTACAATCCAATACCAATTAGATATCAATTTTCCTAATAATTGTTTTATGTCTAGACCTTGTTCAATATTCTGGTTTAAGTTCTCTTTATTGGTATTCATTTTTCTTCTGGTAATAAATTAAGTATTACAGTCTAGTGAACAAAACAACAAGAACTGATAAGGCAGAACCTATCACAGCAAAAGTTTGCGTTCTAGCCTGATTTAATGAAGCAGCCTTGCCTTTGTTTGGTTCCACATACAAAACGTCATTTTGACGTAAGTAATAATATGGACTTTTGAAAATATCAGAGGAATTTAAGTTTAACCTCGCGACTTCTTTTTTACCGTTTGCATCTCTAATTAGAAGCACATTTTCTCTTTTTCCGAATATGGTTAAGTCACCTGCAAGACCTAAGGCGTCTAATATATTTACTCGCTCATTCGGTATGACATATGAAGCAGGTCGAGCTACCTCTCCCAATATAGTAATCTTAAAATTTGCAAAACGCACCTGCACGTTAGGCTTTTGAAAAACAATTGACGCTCTATCTCTTATTAAATCCTTTGCTTGGAAAGTGGTTAAGCCCGCAATCTTAATTTTACCGACTACAGATATGTCAATTTCTCCATTTTTATCTACTAAAAAACCAGCATTTGCTGGTGTGGCAGACAATGAAGATTGCATTGAGGATGAATTTATTGCCTGAGAACCGGCCTGATTAACGATCATCGAAGTCGTAGGATCCGTTGTGAAAATTGAAACCGACATGATATCATCTGACTGAATAATAGGTTCCTTGAAAACACTTGATTTATCCAGAACTGATTGCTCATCAAGCGGTATGTCTTTAAAGTAGGGAACATTTTTTGTAGTCTCGCAAGAGCTAAAAGCTAACATGGCTAACACAAGTATAAGGCGGAGACATTGGGCTGATAGTAAACGGTTCATAACAATAATTTAAATTCTCAAATGAAATAGATTACAAATATTTTTTTGGCTAACACATAAAGTGTTTTAGGAACTCATTTGTGAGTAACTTTAAATTGGAAAAAGCTGCTTGTTTAAAAATCTATAGGAACCAATTTTGTTATATAGATATCCATTTTGAACACATTTTTTCAAGGCTTCCATGTGCTTAAAATGATGTAAATCAGTTCCTGCTAAATCATAACACTTTTTTTCTAAAAGATATTCTGCGGTTCTTTTGACTTCTCTCCCGTAGTAACCTGTTACAGAAAGTAAATTTAACTGAAACAAAACCCCCATATCCTTATACCTGTGAAATCTCCTATACTCTTGGTGATAAAAGTTATATCTTTCTGGATGTGCTAAAATCACCTTATAGCCCTTAATCTGCAAATCGAAGATAAATTTCTCAATATTAGGCGCTTCATTTAAATAAGACATTTCCACCAAAATGTAACTGCCCGGCAGGACCATTAATCCCTCTTTAACTTCGAAATTTTCATCAATCATATGCTCAGCTGCGGCAGCAATTTCAACACTAACATTTGCTTTCCTTAGAGCCACTTTCGTAGCCTCCAACGCTAGAAAAATTGTCTCATTCGTATTAGGATAAAGTTCCTTAAAAATATGGGGTGTACAAATGAACTTCGAAAACCCAAGCTCATTTAATCCCTTAATCAATTTAACTGATTGCTCCACATCGGGAGATCCATCATCAATCCCAGGTAAAAGATGAGAATGCATATCTACACCGAGCCATTCGATGTTAGTCACTAAAGTTTTCTTTTTAAAAATAGAGAACATTGTTTAAGTTTGGGAATTTGTTTCCAATATTATCTTAATTCAAGGAGCAAAAGGTCTTCCGTCCTTTAACACAAAAGTAGAAAAAATTAGGATGGTAAACAATTTAATACTCAATATTTCACGGTTTTCTCACATAATTTCTCATTAAATTAACAATTCCTTTATAAAGTGTAATTAATACACTAAGACTATCATTATTTTGCATTATTTAGTCGAAAATATTATGACAAACTATATTTATTTTGCAAATTTACATGTAAGACTTACTTATTAAGTACTACAAACTAATCTTGAAATTAGGGTTTTCAAGAAAACAACAAATTAAATTAATTATTGATTATGAATAATGTTTCTGACAATAGCTGGATTGACAAGACTGTATCGTATAATCAGTGTCCAAGATGTAAATCAGGAATACTGGATACTCGCATCCCAAGAGGAGTAATCGTAAAACACATATTTTTTTGGCTAAAAGTAAAAAGATATAGATGCAGTAATTGCTCAGCAAAGAAATATATTAGTAGTAACTAGCCCCGTAGAAATTGATTTATAAGTGGATACGAAAATCACCTATTTGAGAAATCAACTTGAAAAGTGGCTGAGTTCTCTCATCACCTAAAGTGATTTCACGATTTGTTAATTCTTCTACACCTTCTACAAATTGTCCAATAGTATCATTATACACATCATTTTCATTAAGCAAAATCTGGTATGCACAGTTCCAGACGGCTATACAATACATGTAGCTATTGTCGCTATAGCCAAAAGTCAAATCTCTATACCCTATCGGATCATCATTACGCTGGGCAGTCACAACTGCCCAAGTTGCTTTTGCTTGTTCATAATCGTTATCCCCCTCATTTAAACTTTCTATATCTATGTTATTTATATAAGCATAATTAAGCAAGCACCTTGTGGTATGAATCATGTGTTGTACAATTTGATGGATGTGGAAATCATGATGCTTTCCCAGATATTCTAGGTGGTCTAGCTTCTTCTCCTCCTCTAAAACGGAAACTTCCGCCAATTGGCATGCAAATTTTAGCATGTCATCATATATAAATTTTATCATCCAGATAGGGGAGCACCTCAAAATAACTTCTTTAATAATCATATTTGCTTATCTGTAGGCAATCTCCACGTAATAAAATTAGGAAACCAACTAATCACTCAACTATTTCTTCAGTGTATCACTTTCCCTTAAGTTGAGTATATTCTCTTCAATGGGAACAGCATATTGAATTCAGTACCAATATTTAGATCACTTTTGATTTGAAAGGTGCCACCCAAGACTTCAATCTGACGTTTTACCATGAACAGCCCCATGTTTGGATTAATCAATCCATCGTTCAAATACTTATGTAGTCCTAATATGCTAAAACTGATGCCCGAATGCGTCAATTGCCCTTTACCAATAAATACTACTTCTAAATAATTTCTCCTGATTATGGACTTAACATAGATATCCGTCACGGCACCTTCTCTACGAAGTCCGATTGCCATAGACCTCGATGCTTTTTTTCTTTAACGAACCGTCAAGGCAATCATTGACATCTTTAAGCAACTTATAAAAATAAACGTTTTCGTGCTCCGGAACAACCTGCTCCTTTACACTCAGTATCACGTTTAGTTTGCGGATTTTCTTGTCTAATAAGCAAACGGATTGCTTTAGATGGCCTACAACCTCCAGTTGTTGTGTTGAAATGTCCAGGGATTCCAGGATGTCACTCAGCCCGATAATATTGGCCACAGGGGCGCGAAGATTATGCCACCTAACTTAACCAACATTCCTGAACCATCTAGGGTAGGAATGATGCTATTCTCAATCCACCTAATGCTTCCGTTTTTATGAATGATCCGGCACTCATGTATAAGGGACTCCCCTTTTTTATTTCGGCGCTGACCGACATTAAGCATATGCCTGTCTGCAGGATGTGTGATTTTGAGCCACAGGAGCTTACTTAAATTGGCGCGAAAGAGAATAGATTCCTTTTAGATGTTAATATCACTAACTTATACAAATGGAATCAGAATCTGCCCTTTTTATCAATGAAAGCAGAATAATGGATCTCTCGGTTAACCCATATCTAAAATTTAAAAATACGTCAAAGAACTTTTCTGCCTACTTCACAGCGGACAACTTAACAAGCAACAACTCCTACTCTACCCTACCACTATCTCACCCAGGTAAGTACTCGTGCTTACCATATCACCCGCAACATCCACATACTGCATCCAACAATGCACCGTATCACCTGAAAACTCCGCTGGCAATTTCAATTCTGCCTGCTCTGCTTCTCGATCAGCTATTCCTACAAACGAGACAAATTTGTCTTTTGTAGGGTTATATATAACAAACGTTGCTTTGTCATCACTTTTATTATAAATTGAGGCATTGAAATTTTGCCATTTAATATTCAGTAGTGAATCGATCATCGACAAGATTTCAAATACAAATGATGCTAGTAATTCTCCTTTGCTTAATACTACGTTTTTGTAATTAATGCTGATCTCATTTCCATTAACGATCAGGGCTTCTTTAAAAATCAAAGCGAACACTTGATTTATCGGAGTTTTACTACCAGTGAAGACTTTAAAACCAATCGCTATGATAGATTTGATAGGTTTAAGCCAGCTACTGATCATCGCCATAATTTTCCGCTGCCGGATCTGTTTTTCCGAAGGGTTGTCAACCCGGATATCCGGAACGCTTCGAATGTAGTCAACTCCACGTCTAGTCACTCCCACTACATTTCCTATTTTTCCAGAAAATCGGCCATGTACGCCATTTTTATACTTTCCCATTGTATTCAGTTTTAAATTGTTCAATTTGTGCCGCATCCAACTGAATGTCGGCATAGATGCCTAAGAGAAATAAGGCATTTTCGTTTACTATTTCCAACGATTGAGCGTCGCCATCCCAAGTGTAGTATTCCAGCTCAGTTTCAAGAAATACATCTTCTAATCCTAGGATCTGCTGATAAGCTAGGTTCCAGATCACCATCCCGTAGCATTCAATCAACCACCCCAATGAATTCAGTATATCCGCATAGCCTTCATATTTCAGCTCTCCAATAATGGTCAACCAGGTCAATATCGATTGCTCCATAACATCCTCGTCGGCAGCGATCTCTTTCCATACCAAGTCATTGGTATTCGTATAGCTGATGATGTGTTGCTCAATCTTACGGATGATATTCATCAGGTAAACAACCGGCTCGTCTTCTACGAGGTTCAATATGGCCATGTCGGCCGACCAATCCACTAAACCATCTTTACCATAGGTTCCGATGCTTTCTGCAGGAACTACTCCCTTTAAGAACGATAACTCTCTTTCATGTGCCAGCAAGAAACAATGCTCCATCATGGAGCGGATA